>JAGADO010000051.1 GCA_017613535.1 Clostridia bacterium
CAATTGCATTGTCCATTCCATAACCTCCTGTTCGTTATTTTATGGCAATACAATAATACATGATGTTATGGGGATATTAAAGAGGCTTCGGCCTCTTTTCTTTTTTCCTTTGGCTCTTGCCAACTAAAATTATACACAGTGAGCATTATGGCTCTTGCAAAATCCGCTCCCGGAAGGTATAATAAGCTCAACCGCAATATCTGGGATGTTCGGTAAATGTCCGTTCTTTTGAACCTACAGTTTGAAACAGGGACTCCTCATTGATACGGACGTGAAGGTAGGGCCGCAAGCTAATACCGGGGCTTTGTACCCGGCGGCGGAAGACTGAGCGTGCGCATAGGATACCCACCTATCTATGAAGATAGGTGTCAAAGCCGGATGCGGCATCCCGGAGTGCGGTATTTTTATGCCCTAAAATCACCAGCGCGTTGTCCAGCGCTCACTGTAATTGACGGCATTTCCGGAACCGCCGCTGTCAGCATCGCGACGGTCTCCGTCCGTTGACCCCGCCCTTCTGCATAAGCGCTCCGTTTCACGCTTCTCTTCAAGCATCGCCGAAAATCGCTTCTGATCCGCTTCCGAAAGAGGCAGCTCGACCCAGTCGCCCGTCCAGGACGACAGAAACGCCGCGTTCGAAAAAGCCAGCTCGCTGAGGCCCGCCGAACCGGGAGAGATCAGCTCATCCCCGCCTAGCACGGCAGAAGCAAAATTCTCCAGGATCAGCTCGTGACCGTCGCGAACGCAAGTATCAGTAAAAACCTCCTCGGTCACGGGAGGCTGAACAAAACTCTCTTTGGAAGTAAAACACAATTCGCGCTCGGAAATGCCGAGCCTGAGGACGCTGAGCTGGCCGTTCTCGAGGATCAGGCGGCCGTTCTCAAAAGACAGCTCCAGTCTGTTGACGCCCGGCGCCTCACCCGTCGAAGTGACGAAAACGCCCGTACCGCCTCCGGGAAACTCCGCGTACACGGTAGCGTCATCCTCCACCGTTATCCGGTGATATTTGCCCTCGTAGCAAAATGCGCGCACCCTCGAAGGCAGGCCGAGAAGCCAGAGCCAGATGTCGATATTGTGCGGCGCCTGGTTCAGCAAAACGCCTCCGCCTTCCCCGATCCACGTTGCCCGCCAGCCGGATGATTCGTAGTAGGCCTGAGTGCGGTACCAGTTCGTAATTATCCACGAAGACCGCTTAAAAGCGCCGAGTTCGCCGCTCGCGATGATTTCCTTCGCTTTGCGGAACAGGGGGTCGGTGCGCTGGTTGAACATTATGCCGAAAACTTTACCGCTCCTCACGGCGGCGTCGTTCATTAACAATGCTTTCGAGTACTCCACGTCGGCAGGCTTTTCGCTCAGCACGTGAAGGCCGGCATTGAAAGCGGCGGTGGCAATTTCAGCGTGCAGGCGGTGCGGTACCGATACGATCACTGCGTCGAGGCCTAATTCCGGCGCGTCGGCAATGAGCTTCCGGGCATCGGCGTATACAGGCACGCCCGGAAACATATCACTGAACCTCTCCCTTTTAGCGCCGTCAATATCGCACAGCGCCCCCAGCCTCATCCCGCGGATCGCACCGCGGAAAACGGCCGAAGCATGGACCGTACCTATATTACCGACCCCGATGATACCGACATTCAAAAAGCCCGCGACAGAATCCGCCATTGTCCGTCAGACACCTCCGTAAGTGCCGCTCGTATCGCTGAACACAGACTGCACATCTTCCTTCCGGCGGGAAGTTTTTACGCGTTTCATGAGTTCGTTGTAATACAGATCGTCGTCGAATGGCAGCTCTATCTCTTTCCCGAGCCATGCAGAAAGATGCATCGCGTTCGAAAGCGTAAGGCCGTTGATGCCCTCTTCGCCGCCCGCAACGAGCGGTTCGCCGCGCAGTATTGCGGCCGCAAAAGCATTAAGCACGCCTGAATGCTGCTCGTTTCTGCCGTCAGTCTCAACTTCGACGGTTGCAGCGCGCGGCGCGGCAAAAGAAACTGTATTGACCTTCGTGAACTCGGAGACAGGCATCTCGAGCTCGGTCAGGAGGAGTTTGCGACCGTCGGCAATTATCCTTGCCCCGTCCATCGTTATCTCGAACCGGTTGCTGCCCGGAGCATCTCCCGTTGAAGTAATGAACGTGCCCGTCGCGCCGTTCGGATATTCCACGAACGTAGTGACGTCGTCCTCGACTTCGATGTCGTGCCATTTTCCGAAATACATATGAGTATGGACTTTGGAAGGCATGCCGCAGATCCATTGCCACAGGTCAAGATTATGCGGACACTGATTTAGGAGCACTCCTCCGCCTTCGCCGGACCATGTTGCCCGCCACGCGCCCGAATCGTAGTACGCCTGAGGACGGTACCAGTTCGTGATGATCCAGCTGGTACGGCGGATCTCGCCGTATTTGCCCGATTTCACAAGTTCGCGCATCTTTCTGTAGAGGCAGTCGGTGCGCTGGTTGAACATCATTCCGAACACGACTCCCGCACTCTTCGCGGCTTCGTTCATCTCTTTTACCTGCTTCGTATAAACTCCGGCAGGCTTCTCGCACATGACGTGGATGCCGCGCTTGAAGCATTCCATCACGTATTTCGGGTGGAAATAGTGAGGGACGGCTATTATGGCCGCGTCGATCAGGCCGCTGTCAAACATATCTTCAGCCGTGTTGAACACCGCTACTTCGGGTATTTTGGATTTCGCGTAATCGAGTCTTTCGGGGTTGATATCCGCCACGGCAGTGACCTCGATCTCGGGGCAGCGGCCGGCCAGAATGTTGGCAATATGTCCCGATCCCATGTTACCTACGCCTACGATACCCAGCCTGACTTTTGACGAATTGAGTTCGCTCATGATCATTCCTCCGTTAAATATTCTATTTGATTCCCTGCGCTTTCAGGTACATGTAGCTTCTTTTCAGGCAGTCGAACGGATCCGAACCGTAGCAGTCATCCTGCTCGACCAGAGCAAATTCGGTGCCAGCCGCCTCGGCTTTTTCGAAAACGCGGTCAAAATTGATGTTTCCCTCGCCTACCACTGCCATACGAGGCTGCCGGTCAACGCACGCCATATCTTTCAGGTGTATGCACGGCACGCGGCCGGACAATTTCTTTATCCACTCTGCAGGGTCTCCTCCGCCGTACTGCACCCAGTACGTGTCGAGCGTGAACCCCATCTCTTCCGGTGTAAAAGCGTCTGCAAGTTTTTCAATATACAGTCTTCCGTCCGCTGCTTTCATGAACTCCATATGGTGGTTATGGTACATAAAATACCCTCCCGCCTTCGCGATCCTGGCAGCGGCTTCTTTATACAGCGCGACGAAGTTATCATAATCTTCCGGCTTTCCGAGGCCGCCAGGCATGCATCCGATACCGACGTAGCGGCAGCCGAATTTCTTATGGTCTTCGACCGTCTTTTCGGGTTCCGTGCGGATCTTGTTTCCGTCGTAATGCGTAAGCGCGCATGTGAGTCCGTTCTTTTTGAGTTCCTCCGCCATCCAGTCGGGGTCGTACGCGCACACGCCGGAAAGCTGTACAACGGTATAGCCTATGTCCGCCACTTTTTTAAGCGTTTCGGAGAGCGCGCCTGTATCTTTGCAGTAAGCTCTCACAGTGTATAATTGTGCTCCGGATCTCATAACATCGCCTCCGTGGTCTTTTCAGATCTGATTTTTATCGTTCGGTCAATCTCTGTTTCACAGCTCTGCCAATATCTGTTTCAGCGTTTTTGCTGCGAAGTCGAACGCTTCGTCCTTCGTTCCGAACACGCTGCCGTCAACGGTCGCAGCTCCTCTGTCTTTTTCAAGCTTAGCCAGGCCTTCGAACACCGCAAGGTGCGGCTCGAGCGTAAGCATACTGCCCTCATACTCGGAAATGATGCGCCTGACGTTGCCCACGCCGTACCCCGCGGCGACAACGGTCCCGTCCTGCCTCGCGTCCTTTATATGCATATATTCTACGTAAGGCTTGAGCATTGTCCAGGCGCGGTACGTTTCTGCTCCGCACTGAATAAAATTCGCGGGATCGAACACTGCCCTCAGAGCAGGCATCGCTTCGTGGATCTTAACGCAGCGGTCAGGAATATCACCGTAGATACCCTTTTCGTTTTCGTGGCAGAGCGTGATCCCGTAACCGGCTGCAGCCTCCGCAAAAGCAGAAAGCCTGTCAATGACCTCTCCGAGGTATTGATCGTATCCGTTTTCTCCGCTCACGCCGCGCGGCATAAAGAAACTGAATATGCGCATATATTTCGCTCCGAGGATCTTCGCCGAATCGAGGCAGCGCACAAATTTATCGAAATGCGGCTTGAAATCCGCCAGTATATCCTGTTTTCCGAACGGCGAGCCGATAGAAAGGACCGATATTCCTTCCGCACTAAGGCGCTCTTTTATTTCGGCCGCTTTTTCCGCACCTATATCTCCTACGCTCTCACCGTCTACGCCTCTTATTTCAAGGTGCGTAAAACCGTTTCTTTTTAGTGCGCGGATCTGGTCGTTAAGATCGATCCCGGCCTCATCTGCAAACGCCGAAAGAATATATTGCCTCATTTCTGCCCTCCGTTCATGCATGCGTATTCATCGTCTCCGTCGGTCATGACGAGACGCGAAGACGTAAGTTCCGTAAGCTCTTTTTTAATGCGCTCTGCATCGCCTGCAGGTACCAGTACCGTAAATTTAACGCCGTCGCCGTATTCTATGCCGGTAAGGAGAAGTTCCGGCCGGGCGGAAGCACCGTCGTTCTTACCCGATTTGTCCTCAAGATAATTCCGTACGCGGCCCCCGTCGGTGTAACTCACCGAGATATCGAACCGGCTGCAGAGTCGGATCTCCGCCTCTCCTGCTGCGTCAACGCACATTGACGCGCTTCCGGAGTATGCCCGCACGAGCCCCGCAGCTCCCAGCAGCGTTCCTCCGAAATATCTGGTGACAACGACAGCGGCATTGACCAGCCCGCGTTTTTTCAGCACGTCCAGCACAGGCATTCCGCCCGTTCCCTGCGGTTCTCCGTCGTCGGAGTAGCGGCAATATTCTCCCGCTTCCGTCCTGACGTCGTACGCGTAAACGTGGTGTCTCGCATCAGGATACAGCATCCGGCGCTCTTTTATAAAGCCAAGCGCTTCCTCCTCGGTCGCGACCGGCTTTACGGCGGCAATAAATCTCGATTTTTTCTCCGTCAGTTCCGTTTCTGCAAAACCGGCCGGGGTGCGGTACCCTTCAGTCGCCATCCGTTCCTCCGAATCCTGCTCAGCCCGCAGGGCAGCCCTTTGCCATCCCGCTGTCATCCCGCTGTCAGTTGTATTTTACATCAGCCGGGCACATTTTTTCAAGGAAAGAATAATAAAATGTGATTTCTGTAATTTTTCTTGTAATATTATTTAAAATCGATTATAATACCGCCATAGGGAGGTGCAGAAATGGCACAGGCAGTAAATGTAAATTTCAAATTAGATGCAGATGTAAAAAAAGGAATGGAACAAGCCTGCTACGATATGGGGCTTTCTATGAGTGCCGCTTTTACTATATTCGCAAAAACCGTGTGTCGCGAGCGACGAATTCCATTTGAAATCTCCGCAGATCCTTTCTATTCAGACGCTAACATGCGATATCTTGAAAGAAAGATGGAAGCTTATAAAGCAGGGAAATTAGCGACTAAAAACAACGGGTTGATCGAGGACTAAAAATGACTGAGCGCATCATTAAGTGGGATATTGACGCATGGAACGATTATGTTTCCTGGCAGTCAGTCAATGCCTCTTTTTGAACCGAATACTGTGATATTTCTGTTTGCTCTATTTGTTCGAAACGTTTTCCAAAAAACAGCCGTAATTCCGACAAGGCTTTCTCTTCGTACAGAGTCGGGTCATCTGCCAGAACAAAAACAACTTTTGAGTATTCTTTTGAATTATCAATTGTTGGTATTTCGAATATATTATCGTCTGTTGAAACAGCTGGAGTGTTATTGTCGTTTGTCACTGCTTTTATTCCGCACGAACAGCTGACAAGTACAACGCAAATCGAGATAATAGTCAAACAAAGGAACCTTTTAACCAAATACTTACCTCCCGATCATAAAATGGCAAGAAAATTATATTTTAGAATGGTAGCACTGTCAAATAACAAAAATTTTGGTTCAGCATAAAAACTATTTAATATTTACTTTTCACCAGTGCGATGATTAAAAGAAAGATAGGCTCTTACTGCCATTTCTACGGAATTTCAGATCTTTGTATCGTACAATATCTCCAGCACTATAAAAATAAGGCCGTCCGTTTCCGGGCGGCCTTAAAGCCAATGGTGAGAATCGAACTCACGACCTATTCATTACGAGTGAATTGCTCTACCCCTGAGCCACATTGGCACCCGCGCCATCTGCGATCTGCTCCGGAGCACACCGCTTTTTCAGGCGCTTTGCGATTCTACCACAATCAAAAGGCATTGTCCAGCACTTTTTTAAACTCGATCGTAACGTTGTTAACGACCGTTTCAAACGCTTTCAGCACCTTGAGCGTGCCGTTCTTGCGCTCGGCATGCCTGCCCATAATATAGCAGTTCGTGGGCTCGAGCCCCAGCACGTAATCTCCCGAAGCCATACAGCGCCAGTGAGCAAGCACGGGAAGAGTATCGCCGCTCCACGAAAGAGACATTGACGCACCGACATCAGGATTCACAAGCTTCGCGCTGAAATCTCCCGTCTCTCCCATCTCATGGAAGAAAACGCGTTCCTCCTCACCGGCGGTCGGAGTATCAAATTCAAGTTCCCTGCCGAGACCTGTACGCGCAAAATCAGTGCGCGGTATCGTCTTATGCCCTTCGGGCAGTTCGAGATGCGCCTTCTCGGAAACCATGGGATAGCCGAAATTGCAGTGGTAGATAAGCATTATCTCCTCATCCGCCGGGGCAAGGTTCGTTATCTTATCCTCGACGTTTATGCGCGCTCCGAACGCGTCGATGCGTATCGTACGCTTCACTTCGAGATTGTGCCCGAACAAAGCCGTCTCGCGCACGGTGCCGCTGACAATGATCTCGTCCCCCTCGACCTCTGCGCGGATGTTGTCCGCCCTGTGACTGTGATAGCGTCCGTGGATCGGATGCCACTCATTTCCGTCGCGGTTTGCCGGGCCGGCGTTCCGGAGGCCGCAGGTGTACAGAAGGCCGCCCGGGAAAGTGTTCGAAAACTCTTCCTCATACTGAGTGATCGCGGACGGGTTATCGTAGCCGTTCTTGCTCATCCAGCTCATATTAACGCCCGCAAAACGGCATTGACCCAGATCGAGCCCGGCATCGGGAAGCACGTCAAGTTCGAGCCCTCCCGCCGTCCTCACCTCGATAATACCGGTGCCGTGCGCCTTGCCCTCGGACACCGTAACCCTCCTCACCGAAGCGAGCTGAGCCGGATTACCGACGTATCCTTTTTTGATCAGTTCACGAATCCGCGTTTCCATAAAAAACTCCTTCCGTCACATGCCGCTCTGATGCCTGAGCGTCCAGTAGATGCCTTTCTGCTCCATCAGTGCCTCGTGCGACCCCTGCTCGGCGACCGTACCGTCCTTTATAACGATTATGCGGTCTGCTCCGCGTATGGTCGAGAGCCGGTGGGCAACGATCAGCATCGTGCCTATATTTTTCATCTTTTCGAGCGAATCCTGTATCAGGACTTCGGTTTCGGTGTCAATATTCGCCGTAGCTTCGTCCAGTATCATTATCTCCGGGCGGTGCAGCACTGTTCGGGCAAAGGACAAAAGCTGGCGCTGACCGGCGGAGAAGTTATTGCCCCGCTCGCGCACCTCTTCATCAAGCCCGTTTTTTAGACGGTCAATAAATTTGTCCGCGTTTACGTAGCGGCACGCTTCCGCCACTTCTTCCTCGCTGAACCTGTCGTCCTCACCCAGAGTGATGTTGCTGCGCACGGTACCCGAAAACAGGAACACGTCCTGCAGCATCTGGCCGAAATGGCGGCGAAGCGAAGCAATCGTGTAGCGGCGGATGTTGACGCCGTCAATAATTATCTCGCCCTTCTGGATGTCGTAGTTGCGGCATATCAGGCCGAGCACCGTCGTCTTTCCGGCACCCGTTGCCCCCACGAACGCCGCGGTCTCTCCCGCTTCCACCGTAAACGATACGCCTTTCAGCACCCATTCGTTCTCCTTATAGCAGAACCATACGTCGCGGAACTCGATCTTGCCTTTGACCTCGGTAAGCTCGATGGCGCCTTCGTCATCCGTGAGGTCCGGTTTGAGGTCCATCAGGTTAAACACCTTTTCCGCGGAAGCCAGCGACGACTGCAGCCTGTTGAACTGCTCGGCCAGATTCTGGATAGGCGTATAGAACCTGAATATGTACATGTAAAACGACACAACTACCGCGCCGGTCACGGTGGAGCCCAGGAATCCGGTTGGGTTGATGTATCCTTTAGCGGCCATGTAGAACAGCGTCATCACCGTGCCTAAATACAGCATATGGACAACGGGCCTGAATATGGCAAACACAAACAGCTGCTCCCGCTTGGACTTGTACAGCCGGTCGTTGTGGCCGTCAAATTCGTTCTTCTTGCGCTTCTGGCAGTTGAACGACTGTATGATCTTCATGCCGGACAGATTTTCCGAAAGGAATGTGTTCAGTTCGGTGTTGTTGTTCTTCACGTGACGGTAGGCACGGCGGGCAAATTTGCGGAATATAACAGTGAACAATACCACAAATGGCGTGAACATCATTACCACCGCGGTGAGGCGCCAGTTAAGGATCAGCATTGCCGCCAGCACGCCGACAATGATGATGATATTCTTGAAGAGATTGACAACTATCTCCGTAAAGAGCTGGGATATGGCGCCAACGTCTCCCGATACCCTCGTAACCAGCTTGCCCACGGGAATAGAATTCAGCTGACCGTGGGAAAGGCTAAGCGTATGAGAGAAAACGTCTTCGCGTATCGATGTTATTATGCGCTGGCCGGTGCGCTGAAGCACGACTGCCTGGTAATAGCTGGCGAGCATCGACAGCGCAAGCAGGATCGCGCTCAGTGCCACCACCAGCAGGAGTTCTTTCATTTCGAACCCTCCGGCGATCATCTCTTCGGCCCTGCCCAGGATCAGCGGGGAGATGATCTCGTAGGCCACAGACAAAAGCAGCAATATCAGTACGAGTATGAACTGTTTAACGAACGGTCTGGCGTAGCGCAGAAGGCGCCTGATGATGTCGCGGTCTTTCAAATTCCGCTCGAAACCCATCGACGCTTTTTTATCCTTCACCAGCAGGTAAGCCAGTGAAAACACCACGGCGATCACGCCGCTCACAAGCAATAAAATAGCTACAGGTGACATTACAATCTCTCCCCCCTTTCTTTCTCGGCTTCGATCTTCTGAAGTTCGGCCATATGTTTATATTTTTCATTGCCCGCGAGCAGTTCCGCGTGCGTGCCTGCACCGGCGATCTTGCCATCGTCAATGAAAATGATCCTGTCCATATATGACATCGTAGAGATCCTGTGCCCGATAATAAGCGTTGTCCTGCCCTTGCGGCTGTCCCGCAGATTGGTCAGGATGCGTTCCTCGGTCTCCACATCCACCGCCGAAAGTGAATCGTCCAGCACCAGCATCGGAGCGTTTCGTATCAGGGCACGGGCAATGGAAATCCGCTGTTTCTGTCCGCCCGAAACGGTTACTCCGCGCTCTCCCAGAAGCGTAGAGTATCCGGCGGCAAAATCTTTAACGTTATCGTGAAGATCCGCCAGTCTCGCGTTCTCTTCTACGAGGGCGCGCGTCAGTTCCTCTTCCGCCGGTTCCTCGAAAAACGCGATGTTGTTCCCGATCGTGTCGCTGAAGAGGAAATTGTCCTGGGGAACGTACGCGATATTAGCGCGCACCGCATAGATCGGGATCGTATTGACGTCTTTTCCGTCAAGGAACAGCGAACCGTCCGGCACGTTGTACGTGCGCAGCAGCAGATCCGCCACGGTGGATTTGCCCGAACCGGTGCGGCCTATGATGCCCACGTTCTCCCCCGCTTTTATCGTAAACGAAACGTCGTCAAGGACATTGATCTCTGTCCCCGGATATGCGAACGTCATGTTTCTGAACTCGATCTCGCCGCTCAGCTTAAGATCCGAAGGTTCGGTCACGTTGGGGCCGTCTTTTACGTCGATCTGGGCATCGATCAGCGCACCGATACGCTTCATGGACGCCTTTCCCTGAGAGGTCATTTTTATCAGCTCCGCCACGGCTATGACCGGCCAGATCAGAGCGTCAAAATACCCGAAATATTCGATCAGCTGACCTGCGTTGAACACTCCGGTGTAGGCCAGATACCCGCCGTATCCCAGGATTATGCATACGACTGATTCAATCAGCAGTTCGGTGAAAATATCCAGCTTCATCGAGAGCTTTACAAACTCAACATTTACCTTTTCGTTGTTTTTGTTGTGCTTGCGGAACATGAGGAGCTCACGGTATTCGTTCACGAATGCCTTGATCACCGCCACGCCCGAATAACTCTCCTGGGCGAAATCAGACAGTTTTGAAAATGCCGCCTGCCGCTCCTCCCACTTGGCCTCCATATATTTTCCGAGGATCACGCCGATGACCGCCATCAGCGCCATAGGGATCATTGACAAAAGAGTAAGAAGCCAGTTCATCCGGATCATTTTTACGAATGACAATCCGCCGAGGATCACCACGTCCGTGACCATCAGTATGCCCCAGGCGAAGCAGTCCTGCACCGTCTCCAGATCGTTGGTATAGTAGGACATCAGGTCTCCCACTTTGTTTACCTGGTAATACTGCTGTGACAGATCTTTGCAGCGGTCGAACATGCTTCGGCGCAGCCCGTGTTCCGCTTTGAGCGAAGTGCCGATGAAGCACATGCGCCAGATAAACCGTCCCGCTACCATCGTCAGGATAACGATCAGCATCGGCAGGCATATTTTATCCAGCACGAATTTCATATCGAATGTTACCTGCACGCCGCCGATCACGTTATATCCGTCGTTAAGTCCGTTAATGATCATACGGTACAGCGACGGTATAAGCAATTCCATGTAGTCGATCGCCAGGAGCGTCGCAATGCCTATCAGCAGCGCCCAGCTGTACTTCAAATAGTATTTATTTATATGTTTTCCGAATATCATAATATATGTGCTTTCTGTTTGTTTAAATTAAGATTCGATGTCTGCGGCCGCCTGCTTTCGTTCCGCGATCTTCCCTATTATAAGCGCCGCGATGAAGCCTCCGATGAACCCTCCGAAGTGGCCGTAGTTATCGATCCCTGGCGTGAACAGGCCGTACACGAGGTTGAATCCGACCGTCAGCGCAAGCCAGGTGAAATTGCCCGCGTGCCTGAACGTGGCAGCATTTTTCCCGAGAGTCATGCGGTACAGGAGAGCACCGCCGAGACCCATTATCGCCCCGGACGCTCCAAGCGAGCGCGCCGTGGAAAACAGGAGGCCGAGAACGTTGCCCGACAGTCCCCCGAAAAAGTATATGAGCCACATGTGCAGGTTTCCGTAGTACAGGCTTAGCGACCTGCCCAGCATATACAGGAAGATCATATTGCTCAGCAGATGCATCCAGTCGGCATGGAGAAACATCGACGTGATCAGTCTCCACCACTCGCCCTGCATTATCAGAGTATTATCCTGCACGCCCCACTGGCGCAGGATGTCGTTTCCGGTGCGGTATTCGAAATACAGGTCGGCAAGGAATACGAGTACGTTGGCAACGATCAGGAATATCAGCAGGCTCGGTCCGCTCGTGCGCGATCTTTCGTCCGCCTGTATGGAACGGTACTTTTCGCGTGCCGATTCGACGCTTCTCCTGGCTTCGTCAAGCTGTTCTCCGCCGCTGAGCCGTGCCGATCCTTTCAGCGTCGTTTCGAGCACCTTTTTCAGGTTGCGGTTATCGAGCTTTCTGCCCGATATCACGCTGTACGTCATAGTTCCCGCATCGACCGTGAGCGTTTCGGCAATATACCCCGCTTTTTCCATATTTTTCTGTTTTTCTGCAAGGATCCCGCTCAGGCAGCGCATGCTCTCGCCGTCCGTGCAGTTTTCAGGGACAATATATATGATATAGAACGACGCAGCTGTTTTCCTGACCGATACGGACGGTAGAGATCCGGCAATATGCCCCGCAGCCGCTTCCCATCTGGCAAAGTCGTTTTCGTCCGGGATGCCGCCCGGTCCGATCGCCGTCAATAACGCGATCTCGACATAGCACACCGAATTAAGCTCGCTGCGATAATATCCTCCCGGCGTAGGCCCCTTCTTAAAGTAAGCGTTCGCCATCAGGTTCGCGGCAAGCAGCGACGCGGTGCCGCGGGCTTTTTCCGCCGCATCCGCCGTATTCGTCTGTTCATTGTCCAAAACTTCCGCCATGTCCCCTGTTCCCTTTTTACGGCTTGCTGATGTCCCGGATCAGGCTATCAGGCACATTTCGCCGTAAACGCCGCATTGCCGCCGGTCATCCGGCGGCTTAAGGCGACATAGAAATTATATGCGCATTCGGCGTTAATGTAAAGCGAGCCTACTTCGACTTATCGATCGCAGCTTTTATAAATCCTTTGAACAGCGGGTGAGGTTTGTTGGGCCTGCTCTTAAATTCGGGGTGGAACTGGACACCTAAGAAGAACGGTTCCTTCGTGATCTCGACCGTCTCGACGAGCAGACCGTCAGGAGAAAAGCCGCTAAGAGTCAGGCCGCGCTCAGCCAGGACAGACCGGTAATCGTTGTTGAACTCGTAGCGGTGGCGGTGACGTTCGCTGATCTTCAGGGTACCGTAGCAGCGCTCCATCGTCGTTGACGGCACAATATTGCACGGGTAGGCACCGAGTCGGAGCGTACCGCCCTTGTCAATGTCGTTGCTTTGTCCCGGCATGAAATCTATTACTTTATTTTTGCACTGCTCGTTGAACTCGCCCGAATTTGCGTCCGGTATGCCCGCAGCGTTTCTGGCGAATTCGATCACTGCGATCTGCATACCGAGGCAGATGCCGAAATACGGCACGGAATTCTCCCGCGCGTACCTGGCG
>JAGADO010000052.1 GCA_017613535.1 Clostridia bacterium
CAACAAAAAGGCTTGCCGGGACGGCAAGCCTCGTTAGTTTCATCCCGGCAAGGCCTGCCGGGCTGCAGCGATGGTCTGAGCTGCAGCCTCAACCCGGAATAATCAAATTACAGGCCATACCTCTTGTTGAACTTATCAACACGGCCACCGGTGTCAACGAGTTTCTGCTTTCCCGTGTAATAAGGATGGCATTTGGAGCAGATTTCAACCGTGATATCCTTCCTCGTTGAATACGTAGTGAACGTCTCACCGCATGCGCACTTAGCGGTGGTTTCAAAAAACTTAGGATGAATTCCTTCTTTCATTCCTGTCACCTTCTTTCGCTCAAAGCTGTCACCGTATATGGCAAAATAAGCTTTCGCCCGTTTGGCTTTGTGATGTGCCTGATTCCTGCACGGATTTGCCGTGCGGACAGAACAGCACCATAGATTATATCACACTTCGCAGGCGGATTGCAAGAACTAAAAATTTGCGGTCCGTGCGGAATTGTGGTAAAATGGAAGCACGAGAGGAAGTGTTGACCGTATGAAAATTCATGTTTTCGGAGATATACTCTGGGACGTTTTCCCGGATAAAAAAGAGATCGGCGGCGCGGCGTTTAACTTTGCCGCACATATGGCTATGATGGGTGCGAAAGTCAGGATGATCTCGGCGCTCGGCACCGACGCCGAGGGAGACGAAGCACTTGAAAAAGCGGCCGAATTCGGCGTTGACCTTAAAGACGTGGCGCGCATCGGAAGCGTCCCCACAGGCCGCAGCCTGATCACGCTTGATAACGGCACGCCCGATTACGACCTGCCCTTCCCTGCGGCGTACGACTGCATACCGCTCATGCGCAGAAGGGGCCGCAGCCTGACTGCCGACGCGCTCTATTTCGGAACGCTCCCGGTTAGAAACCCCGACTATCCTTCGCGCGCTTCGCTCCTTGAACTGTTCAGGGACGGAAAATACAGAGAACTGTTTTTCGATATCAACATCCGGAAAACGAACTACACGCGCGATTTTGTGGAGCTTGCCCTCAGCAAGGCAACGATACTTAAACTGTCGCGCGACGAGCAGGATGCCGTCATGATCGATGCGGACAAATCGGACCACGAAGGTTTCTGCAGGGCGCTGTGCAAAAAATACCCGAACCTCCGGATCGTGCTGCTCACGCTCGATAAGGACGGGTCAACGGCGTTTTCCGCTAAGGATGACGTTCTCTTCCGTTCTCCCAAATCGAACATAAAAGTCGTATCGACGGTAGGTGGAGGCGATTCGTTGTCCGCGTGCTTCCTGTATAACTACCTGAACGGCGTACCGATAAACGAATGTTTAAAACGCGCCGCGACGCTTGCCGACTACGTGGTAAGACATCTTGGCGCGATTCCCGCGTATACGCCCGAATTGCTTGCTAAGATCAAATAAAGATCATTTTTAAAATCTGCCTGCTCCGTTAAGACCCTTTGCCTCGCGCACGTCCTTGATCGCTATAAACACGGTCGGGTCGTGGCGCGCGGCTATTTCGCGCAGTTTCGGAAGCTGGCGGTTATACACTACGACCCACAGCACCGGATGGCTGCGGCCGGTATACGCGCCGGTACCGCTTAAGATCGTTGCCCCCCTGCCGAGCTCGCTGATGATATCAGAACCGATCTCCGAAGCTTTGTCCGAAACGAGCAGTACTTCTTTCGCGTAGTTTACGCCGCCTTCGACCTGATCCACAACCTTCGACGAAATGAATACGGTTATGCCGGTGTAAAGCGCGGCGCTCACGGACATGTTGACCAGACCGACCACGACGAGGAATATGATGTTGAACAGCAAAAGGAGCTGCCCGAGCGTGAGGTAACCCATCTTTTTCTGGAGGACTCTGGCGGCAATATCCGTTCCGCCGGTCGTTGCTCCCGTTCTGAATATAATGCCGTATCCGATGCCGAGCAGCACGCCGCCCCAGACCGCGGACAATATCGGTTCGGTTTTCAGCACCCAGTATTTTGCCGTGAAGCTGAGGGCGTCAACGAACACGGACGTCATCACGGTGCCCATTATCGACCTGAAAATGAACGTTTTTCCAAGCGTGCGGTACCCGAGTATAAACAGCGGTATATTCATGATTATCTGTGCCGCACCGACGGGGAAAACGCCGCCCGTGACCTTGTTCACGAGCACTGCGAGACCCGTAACGCCTCCGGGCGAAAATCCCGCGGGCTTCAGAACCTGATTCAGCGCGAATGACACGATCAGCGAGCCCATCATACATGTGAGCACGGCAACGATAATACTCTTCGCCGACTTTTTCACTTTACCTTCATTACCCATTATCTCATCACCAGCACGCCATCGTGCATCTTATACACCACGTCGAGTTTGTCCATCACGTCAACGTCATGCGTGACGATTATGACGCAGTAGTCGCGCTCGGCAGCAAGTCTCCTGAGCAGATCTATTATTACCTCGCTGTTTTCCGCGTCAAGGTTTCCGGTTGGTTCATCGGCAAGCATCAGGTGCGTGTCGCACGCGAGCGCGCGGGCAATCGCGACCCTCTGCTGTTCTCCGCCGGACAATGTCGCCGGGAAGCGGTAGAACGCCGTGTCGGGTATTCCGACGTCTTCCAGGAACCGCTCGGCACGCTCCTGCGCCTCCTTGCGCTTCATGCCCCTGAGCTCCATCGGATACATCACGTTCTCAACGGCAGTGAGCAGAGGAAGCAGGCGGAAGCTCTGGTAGATGACGGCGACCTTATCTCTGCGGTACTCCTGGAGGTCCATCTCCGACGTAGGCACGCCCTCAAGCAGCACGGCGCCGCTCTGAGGAAGCGTTATCCCGGCCATAAGCGAGAGCACGGTACTCTTACCGCTGCCCGACTTGCCCACGATCCCGTAGACCTTGCCCCGCTCGAACGAGCAGTTCACCCCTTTGAGGACGTCAACGCGGTTCCAGCGCGTGTTGTAACTGAATACTACATCTTTAAGTTCGAGAATCATTGTCCGTCACTCCTTGTCACTAAGCACTTCGAGAAGATTGTTCCTGCTCATGCGCGATGCCGATATTAACGTTCCTGCCAGGAACCCTGCAAAGAACGATGCGGCCAGCCATACGGCGCCTCCCGCTCCGGCGAACGCGATCCAAAGCCCTATGCATAAGGCTGTTCCTATCAGTGCGCCCAGCACCTGTTCGAAGCAGAATATCGAGAAGACGCGCCTCGATGTCTCGCCTATCGAGCGCAGCGTGGCGATCTCTACTTTTCTTCTGAACATCAGCAGGTACGCCGCGGTGAAGCCGGATATGAGTACCAGCACGGCGATCGCAGGCAGCACTTTTTCCAGATACCCTATATTCCGCTCAAGTTTTTCGAGCGCTTCGCAATACTCTTGGTCCTCAAAGATCGGGTAGAGCCTGTAATAGCCTGCCGTATGCACGCGGCTGTAGCCGTTGTCGAACAGCCACTGCTTGGCCTCGCGGATCTTCGAAGTGTCAGTCAGTTTAAATGTGCCGCAGGAGTATGACGACCTGTCCTTGACCTGCTTTTCGATGCCGTCGGGCAAGCCTTCGCGCCTTACTATAAACGTTAATACTTTAAACGCATTGTAATATTGCGTATAGATGAACCCGCTGTTTCCAGGCTCCTTGAAAACGCCGATGATCTTGTAAACTTCCTTGACCAGATCTTGCGAAACGGTCAGTCCGACGCGGTCTCCGAGCGAAACGTTGTATTCTTCAAGGAAGGATTCCGGCACTACGACGCAGAGGTCACGCAAATCGTCCATGATGTAGAACCTGTCGGAATTGTACATTCTATATGACAGACCTTTGAATATCTCGCGTATGGAGCGCTCTTCCGTAAAATAATCCGGTCCGTATCCTTCCAGCCACGTGATCTCCGGAGTCGGTTTTCCTACAAACTCGGGTACCGATGAGAAATCGTCCGTATAGAATATTTTCGGGCCGTTCATCAGATTCGCGACGTAGCTGTCTACCGAGAATCCGCTGCCTGCCGCATCCGGGGCATATTCGGTTCGGATTTCTTCCCCGCCCTCCGTTTCGGGATCCTTCAGCGTGTGTGTAACTATAAACGGATCGCACGATGACATATGGAAGTCTTCGAAGTAGCCGCTTTCTGTGATATTTCCGAGCATGTTTTCCATGAGGACAAGGTCGTACCGCCTTTTTCCGCCGTAATCGGTAAAGTAGCAGTCGATCCTGGTGCTGTCGTTAAGATCCTTAACTTTGGAGCGGTACGAGGACAATGCTTTCGCGGGCACGAGTATGAACAGCGCCATCAGCACGCTGACGAGTGGTATCGCGAAAGTGCGTATGCCTCCCCTCTTCAGGGACAATAACACATATTTCCGCGCTGCTCCGGACATTTTAAGCGGTTTCGCGTTTTTGGGTTTCGCGGCCGCTGTTTTTTTGCGCAGTTTTACTTTATATGCGTCCGGGCTGACGGGTTTGAGGGCGATGTGCAGGAAAATAAGGCATGCGATCAGTCCCAGGATGCTGAGCGATACGGCGCAGAGGAGACCGGGCCAGATAGGCATCGGGACGGTCGCGCTCATGGGCTCGGATATACCGAGGCTCGCGCTGCTATACATGCGAAGAGTTGATTGACCCTCTGCGACGGTGCGCGTAATGTACCACGAAAGGACGTTCGAAAGCGAGCCGGACACTATGATAGCCGCCAGAGAAGCAGGCACAAGGACCATTGCCGCGGCGATCGCGACGTAAGCCGTGAGACTGCGCACGGGTGTGCCCATGAGGTACATTGTCACGATCGTATCGGACTGGCGGCCGACAAACACGTAAGCAAACAGCACGAGCATTGCCAGCGATGCCACGATCGCGGCGGCAACGACTCCCAGTGCGTCTCCGCGCAGTTTTCTGAGTGATTCGGTAACTCCCGCGTAACCCTGATCGTATACGGCGAGTTCCGCTCCTTCAGGCATCATCGATTTGAGTTCATTTACCTCTTCCGAACTGATGCCGTTTTTAAGTTTGAGCGTCCCGAGCGTGTACCCGCAGAATCCGTCTCCCCGCGAAAAGTCTCCCAGGCCGGAAAGGTATACGAGCGGCACTTCTCTCGCTGTCGTTGTTATTATTGCGGATAAAGTGCATTTTAATGCCAGGCTGCCGTACAGATCGTCTTCGGAACCGGATGTTTCGTCGTTTTCAGTTCCAATGCCTTTCACTCCCGGCCAGAACGAGTCGGATATCGACGAGAAGCCTGTCTGCGTGATGTACAGCGTGACTTCGTCTCCCGGTTTCACCTGCCACCTGTCCGCAACAACGTCCGGAAGCATGCAGTACACGCCGTTTTCAGCGTCTTTTTCCGTATAGATCCAGCCTTCGCGTACCGAATAGTCCTTTTCTACGAACGTTTCGAGGAATGACGGGTCGGACGAGATGCGCGCGTACCATGAGTGATTTACGAGCTGGTATGCTTCGGCGGCGTCAATGAAAAAGTCGTATGCCTGGTCTCCGTTTTCGAGTTTTCTGTCGTTCGTGACGTCAACATAATAAGTGTTCTGCACGATACCGGTATTGTACGCCGTTTCGTTCAGCACGTTGCTCAGGTAGACGTCAACGACGCCCGAGCTGTTTCCGTTCGTGTATCCGGATATCAGATATGTGTGTCCGGCCTCTCCCTTGAACGGCACCCTCGTTCCGTCGCTTTCCCTGACAAAAATATTAATAAGCCTTTCTTCCGAAAGTTCGGTCGCGTAAAGGGCCTTTTCGACCTTGGCCATATTTTTATCTTCGTAAAGGAATCTGGCGGTCAATACGATCACGTCTTCTGAGGACGTGTTTTCGGTCAGTATGCGCGTAAAGTTCGGGAACGACACGATCGCGGTGTCGCTCTGGTCAACGGCTTTTACATATTCTTTTTGGCCAAGCGCTTCGAAATCGATCTGTGAGCGGATCCGGGCCGCACTTGCGTCGCTGACAGTCTTGTCCGGGAACCTTCCGCCGCGGTACTCGATCGAGGCGATAGTGGTGTACGTCTGATCGCATTGACGCACAAGCGCGGAACACATGCTGACAAGCGCCGATCCGAGCGTGAGCGCGGATACGAGCGCCAGTATCAGCAGGAAAAACAGTATGCTTTTTAGCGGTGAACGTATCACCGATTTAATGCTGTTGCGAATAATCATATGAGTCAGCCCGCATGGACATTTGATTTCTTTTTATTTCTTCCAGCTGTCCGCGGCGGTGGCGTACAGGTTCGTTCCTTCGGAGTCTATCACGACGATGACGGGCAGGTCTTCCACCCACAGGCGGCGGATCGCTTCGGTGCCCAGATCGTCGTATGCAACGACTTCGGCTTTCTTTATGCATTTTGAGAGCAGCGCGCCTGCTCCGCCTACGGCGGCAAAGTAAACCGCGCCGTTACGGACGATGGCGTCGATAACGCTCTGAGTGCGCTTGCCCTTGCCCACCATCCCCTTGAGCCCGAGGTCAAGCAGTTCCGGGGCGTATTTGTCCATGCGCGATGAGGTCGTCGGTCCCGCGGATCCTATCACATGTCCGGGGCGTGCTGGCGTTGGTCCGAGATAGTACACTACCTGTCCGCGCAGATCGACGGGCAGTTCTCCGCCGTCGTGCAGCGTATCGTACATGCGTTTATGTGCGGCATCACGCGCCGTGTAAAGCTCACCGGTAAGATATACGTAATCTCCTGCGCGCAGCGAACGTGCGTCGCTATCGGAAAGAGGTAAATTAATGTGTCTGTCCATTTTCGTCGTCCTCCTTGCTCAGATCTCTCGCACGATGTGGCGGTTTACGTGGCAGCAGATGTTCACCGCTACGGGCAGTCCGGCGATGTGAGTGGGGTATGTTTCCACCGCTACGTTCAGCGCCGTCATACGTCCTCCGAGTCCGCCGGGGCCAAGGCCGAGGCAGTTGATCTTATTCAGCAGTTCAGTCTCGAGCTCGGCAACATACGGTATTTTGGAGCGTTCATTTACGTTTCTGGTCAATGCTTTTTTCGCCATCAGCGCGCATTTTTCGAACGTTCCGCCGATTCCAACGCCTACGACCATCGGAGGGCATGCGTTCGGGCCCGCATCTGCAACAGCGGCAATGACCGCTTCTTTTACGCCTTCGATTCCCTGTGCGGGTTTGAGCATGAACAGGCGGCTCATGTTTTCGCTTCCGAAGCCTTTCGGCGCAAGCGTGATCTTCACTCCTTCGCCGGGTACAATCGAGTAATGAATGACTGCGGGGGTATTATCGCCGGTGTTTACGCGCTCGAGCGGATCGCGGACAACGGATTTTCTGAGGTATCCTTCGGTATACCCCTGTCTCACGCCTTCATTGATCGCGTCTTCGATATTTCCGCCCTCGAAGTGTACGTCCTGACCGACTTCGATAAAGATGACGGCCATGCCCGTATCCTGGCAGATCGGGATCATTTCCGCGGCGGCAATATCCATATTCTCTATCAGCTGTCCCAGTATCTGGCGGCCCAGCGGCGATTCTTCGCGCTCGCACGCTTCCGCAAGCTTCCCTGCCATGTCCGGGGACAATTTATGGTTTACTTCGATGCACATTTCCCGCACTGCTGCGGTGACGTCAGCGACATCTACGGTTCTCATTTGCTCTTCCTCCTGAATTCCGGATAATAAAACAAGTGCGGCGCAGAGCTCCCGCGCCGCCTGTATATTCTAAACCAAATCGAACCATAAATCAATTAAAAAAGCACAAAGACAAGTGTACACATTATTGTGATTCCAACTGAACTTCAAACAACGTGTCAGTAGGCAGCGCTTTTTTTATCCGCGCACTTTTATATCCGTCTTTTTCAAAATACAGACTGATATTATCATGCCAGCTGTCTATAGATTCCGGTCCATTAGTCAGGATCATCAAATCAAAGATACAGTTAAGTCTGAGGAAACCGCTGCTATCCGTCAGCATATATTTGCTGTTCTCGTTTAAATACTGAGCATAAATTGCTATTTTTGCATCTGCAACCGGGCTTCCTGTTTCTGAATCTGTTACGGTGATTGTTACAGGCTTATATCTCTTGTAATTATAAATACAAACGTAAGCCGAAAATCCCGTGGCATCATAGTCATTATATATCCTGTAATATGTTCCATCAAAAGCGTACCTAGACTCGTTATCTTCTACTTCAACTTTTATAATTGACGAATAATTCGTTCTATACGTCCCATCATCTTCATACATGATTCGGTATTCACCAGGATAAAGCGAAAATGCAACAATCCCGTTTTTGTTTGCATAAACATAATCGATTTTGTTCCCGTCAAGATCGCAAAGCCAAAACATTAACAATCCCGCTTCTTTTTTCTCAAGCATATCACGTGTTTCAGCCGGTATGTCGCCTCCATGCCATGCAATTAATTTTTCAAACTGTTCATATCCGCAATCAAATACTTTGAAAGCAACATATGAGTGATCATCGAAGCTGTATATTCCGCCTCCGGGGCGAAGTTGATACGAATTTGATGAATACATAGTTGACGGATTCTCAAGATAATCCGGAGTATCATGTCTTAACTGTACAGACCTAAATTCTCTGTTCTTTTCAGGCGTTGGTTCGAGAGTTGGTTCGGCCGTAAGTTCTGCAGTCAGCGTCGGCTCGGCGGTTGGTTCATCTGTCAGTTCCGCGGTCGGCGTCGGCTCGGCGGTTGGTTCATCTGTCAGTTCCGCGGTCGGCGTTTGCTCGGCGGTAGGTTCATCTGTCAGTTCCGCTGCTGGCGTTTGCTCGGCGGTAGGTTCATCCGTCCGTTCCGCGGCTGGCGTCTGCTCAATATTTTCAATGTCATCAGTGACCTCAACCTTAGCGAACAGATGTGCGTGACCCTGGCAGCCGAATTCGAACGATTCCGGATCAACGGTATATATGATGCTCTCACATTTCATATATGCACCTCCGTCATAATCCCAGGTCCAATTCATCGTGCTCCGCAGATCATCAGGCTCTTTAAGCTTCGCAGGATCGATCTGTGCGCGTATAATCGCTTCCATTTTATCCAAATATTCCTGCATACGGCTCTCAGAAAGATTCTGAATACCGACTATGACGTCATCCGGGAACGGTGTGTCTTTACTGATGCGCAGGCGGCCGTTGTTCACTCCGACTCTGTATGTTAACATAGAACGTTCGTTCGCGCCGATAAAGAAAACGAAATCCCAGTCCCCGTCGGAATAGCTGCTGCTTCTGTCCCAGATCTTTTCGGGGTCAAAGCGCTGAAATTCCGGATAAGTTTCTGCTATTATTTCAAGGCACCTGCTCTTCAGCTGCTTCAGTTCTTCCTCTCCGGAAGGGAGTTCGGCAGGCCAGCCGTCCGTATCATAATAGACCGTAGGTGCCCTGGTGTAATTCGGGGCAGTCGGAGAGACCGGAGCTGTCGTGGCGGTCGGGGCGGCCGGATCTGTCGGAACTGTCGCTGCAGGATCATTAGTCGGGGCTTCAATGCGCGGATCGTGCGAACTTTCAGGCACCTCGCTGCTGCGGACAGAACGTGCGATAAGCACGCCGGCGGTGATCCCTCCGCCAAGAAGCACGACCGTAAGCAGCACGGGAAGCACGCTGTTTTTCCACACTCCCGGGCCGGATCTTCCGCGGCCTTTGCGCTTATCAGACGGAGACGATTCATTAACATATTTTTCGTCTATGCGCGCAAATGCATCATATAGTTCTTCTTTATTCATTTTTCTGCATGCTCCTTAAAAAACTGCTTCAGTTTGCGTCGCGTGCGTGCAAGTACCGTTCGCACATATGCTTCACTGGTGCCGAACATTCCGCTTATCTCACGCGGTGTTTCGTGGAAGTGATACCGTCGGACAAACATGCCCCGCGCCTTATGCCCGAGTTTGGGCAAAAAGAGATTAAGCAGGGAGGCAATATCCTGTCCGCCGCCCCCGCCGTTTTCGGGGATACACTCGGCCAGTTCTTCTTTTATCAGTTCTTCTTCGTCAATGATTTCGGACAGTTCTACGCCGAGCACGCGTGCCAGCTCGCCCGCCTCGGCATAATCCGGGCTTCGCACACCGTGTTCCCACTTCGATATCAGTTCCCTCGAAACAAACAGCTTTCCAGCCAGCTGTTCCTGGGTAAGTCCGGCCTGCATGCGCAGTTCCGCGATCCTTTCTCCCGTATCCATCTGTCTATCCGAAACCTCTCAAAAAAAGAGCTCAGCAAATGCATTTGCTGAGCCCATTATAGCGTTCGACGAAGTCAGTGGCAAGTGACAAAACGTATCAGTTACTGTGATCAATGTATTCCCTGAACGAAACCCCGTATAATTTCCTGAACAAACGGGATAAGTAATGAGCATCCTCTATACCGACGATCCTGCCCGCCTGAGAAAAAATAACGTTATTGTGTTGTACCAGATCAATAACTTTCTTCATCTTGGCACCGTTAATATATTTAACAAGTGTTTGTCCCATTTCGTGCTTGAAAATATTGCTTAAATATCCCACGCTGATGCCAAGATGATCTGCTATTTCACCAACATTGATTTTCTCGTCAATATGATCGCTTATATACAAAACAGCTTGCTTTGTATACAGCGAATAAGCCCGTGCAAAACGGTCCGGGACTTCTTGCTCCGTGATCAGTTCGCAGGAAATCTCGGTAAGTAATTTAAAAAGTAAAAACAGGTACGAAACGCCTGAAAGCTGCTGAAATGCCGGATTCGCCGTATTAAACTCCTGTATCACACGTCTGCAAAGATTCCGCACTTTTATTGCGTTGGCCGAAGGCATTAAAATATCAGGAAAAATAAAGCAGATATCGGGATCATCCGGGGTATTCCATGAAGGTAAATTATTGACGGAACCGGTCAATTCTGTTATTTTTTCTTTGTCGATTTTTGAAACAGTGTAGTCGCAGATAAAGCCTATGGTATTATGAGAATGATAACCGTCACATGATTGCGAGAACGAACGATCCCCTAGCGGGAATTGAACTGAGATTGCATTTTCCGGTATATCGATCCGGAGTCCTGAATTATATGATCTGTGAACCACACCGTGTTCCATTGACGATATCTCTATGTGATGGTATTGTGCCAATCTCTCATAATAATAATTTTCGGTATGAAAACCGTGTGCGAATAAAATTCTGGGTACCGACCTTATCTTAACCAAATAAAAATTGATTGCCATTGATCTGCTCCTTGATTTTGATACCGGCAAGTATATCATACACTTACATTTTTGTTCAACAAAAAACGCTGAAACCCTCATTTTATATTAAAATAATCCACATTTAATAAATTTGTGCATTTACATAATTCAAATCGAAAATTACAATAGAAATGTAGTGTTTAGATGGAATGAGGAATGAAAAACCTGAATGCAGATCCGGAGTGCAATATCAGTTTTATCTAATTTACGACCATTTGCAACTCAGTTTTATCCAACTCAAGCATTTGTAGTGATAA
>JAGADO010000053.1 GCA_017613535.1 Clostridia bacterium
TCAACAAAGCGTGATCTACTCCGGGAAACTAAAAAAGTCGAAAAAAAGATAAATAATCGGAATTTATCTCTTGACTCGTCCCTTAGGGTATAGATTAGAGTATCAGATGTGGAAAGGAGATTTTGAGAAAATGCTTAAAATCGGTGATTTTTCTAAGCTTTCGCATCTGACAATCAAAGCGCTGAGGTTCTACGAAAAAGAAGGTCTTCTGAAACCTGCATCCGTTGACGAATGGAGCAATTACAGGTTTTACGAGACTTCTCAGCTTGAAACTGCCGCAATAATCAAATCGTACAGGCAGCTCGGCCTGTCAATTGACGAAATAAAAGCAGTTTTTGCCGGAGCGGATGCGAAAGAGATCCTGCAGGAGAAATTCATTGCGTTAACAAAAGAAAAGCAGCTGATCGAATCCCGCCTTTCCATAATTAAATCAATTATGGAGGACAACGAAATGAAGTATCAGGTTACGGAAAAAGTGATCCCGGAAAAGATCATCTATACTGCTGAAACGGTATTGAAGGTTTATTCGGACATTATGCAATGGATCCCGTCTGTGGGGGCGGAGTGCCTTAAACTGAACCCTGGGATGAAGTGCTCGGAGCCGCCGTATGAATTCTGCGAATATCTCGATGGAGAGTATAAAGAATCAGATATTCACATCCGTCACAGCGAGGCTGTAACGGATGCCGGAAAAGGGAATGAGCATATTCAGTTCAGGGTATTGCCTGAGGCAAAGGTGCTGAGTATATACCATAAAGGCTCGTATGCAAATATTGGCGAAGCATATGCATTCCTTATGAAATATGCAAAGCAGAACGGGTATACATCAGCGGGTCTCCCGCGTGAGTGTTATATTGACGGCATCTGGAATAAGGAGTCTGAAGAAGACTGGCTGACGGAAATACAGCTGCCGATCGAATAACAGAACAAGAGTCTGCCTGAGCCTGTGATCACGTTCAGGCAGACAGCTTAATTATTGGCAACGGGTTCGTTGAATTACAGGGAAAAAATGGTATAATATCTTTGAGCCGGGAGCCCGACAAATTTGTCTTTAAGGAGGCGAAGAAGGCGGCGAGTTCCTGACTGTAGCCGAAGGTCTTTGTGTGCAGATCATGCATCACGGCGCATTTGACGACGAACCCGAGACAGTTGAGATCATGGATCGGTACATAGAAGAAAACGGATTTGAAAATGATTTTTCAGGCGGACGGCTGCACCATGAGATTTATTTGTCCGACGCGCGCAAGGTCGAGCCGGCAAAGTGGAAGACCGTGATCCGTCACCCGATCAGGCGCAAATAAGGACAGCCGGATAGATGGCGATCCGGGAGGGTTACAATTATGAGTTTTCTCGAGGAATACTATAATAGCAGAGACGAAGAAAATCGGCTTTTATCGCAGCATGGGCAGGTGGAATACCTGACCACGATGAAATATATCCATGAATGCGCCTCCCGCTTTGACGCTCCCAGAATTCTGGAAGTCGGCGCAGGAACCGGAAGATACAGCATTGCCCTCGCGAAGGAGGGTTATTCTGTAACGGCAGTTGAATTAGTACCGCATAACCTGGACATTTTGAGGTCAAAACTGAACGGCACCGAACCGATCACGGCTATGCAGGGCAATGCACTGGATCTCTCTGCGATCCGTGACAGATCGTTTGATCTGACAATGCTGTTAGGCCCCATGTACCACCTTTATACCTTAGAGGATAAGATGCGGGCAATGTCCGAGGCGGTGCGCGTCACGAAGCCGGGCGGATACATATTGATCGCATATTGTATGAACGAACCCACGATCATCCAGTACGTGTTTCTGGGCGGTCATCTTGACGACGTCGTAAAAGCGAACATGCTGACGGATGACTGGCATTGCAAGAGTGAGCCGAAAGAAGTATTTGAGCTGGCCAGAACGGAGGATATTGCGCTGCTGAATTCGAAGTTTCCTCTGGACAGGATCAAGCTGGTGGCAACAGACGGAGCGTCGCATTATTTTCGCGATTTTATTGACGAAATGGATCGTGAATCTTTCGCCAAATGGATGGAATATCACTTTGCGACGTGTGAGCGGCAGGATCTGATCGGGGCGTCAAATCATACCCTCGATATCCTGAAAGTTCGCGGCTGAATTCAAGCTTTTAATGAGGGAATAAAGTGATCTGTAAAGTTGATAAAGGCACAGAGCTCGCAGATAAGCTCCTGACATATGTGGAAAACTGCTCCTGGGATGAAGTGAAAGATCATATAGCCGAAATGATCCGTTCCTGGCAGTTTTCAGACTGGGAAACTATGTTCGTTATGATCAAAGAAGGGGAGATCGTCGGTATGGCATCCGTAATGAAAACGGATTATTATCCGCAGCCGGACATCTGCCCCTGGGTATCCTGTATTTTTGTCTCGGAGGAATACAGGGGGCAAAAGTACAGCGGCGATCTTATTGATTTTGCAAACCGGTATCTGAAGGAGAACGGCTTTAACAGGAGCTATATTCCCACCGGGTTTTTAGGGTTGTATGAGCATTACGGCTATAAATATCTGAATGATATCGTCAATTACGGCGGCGGTACGGATCATTTGTTCGTGAAGTATTTCTGAAAACAGGATCCGCGGACTATTCGTGTTTCAGACGCTGGTTGTTCCGGGGCATTTCCTGGCACGTTAAAACTGTTTACTTTGATAAGTTCCCGTTGATTTCACGCGAGGAATTGATTGCCGCCTCCAGGCCTCCGTTGTTTTTTTGCGATACCCGGTCTGTTTTGTAGATCAGGGGGCAAACAGGTGCGGAATCAGAAGCATAGTTCTCAGGACAAGCAGGGGCTCTTTTCCTTATTCCGTATTCCGTCAACAATCGATTTGTTAACACCCGCTTTGTCACTCATTTCCGTATCCTGGCACTGTCTCTTCGCTTTCGGCAGCACTATGATCTTTCGTCCGTCATAGCAGATGACCTGATCCCGCTGTTTTGCTATGACGGGAGCAGCGCCCGCTATAAAAAATGACCGAGTCCGGACTAGAGACGGCGCCTGCTGTATTCCTCTTTCCTCATATCGCTAATTTGGGACACATCGTTAGGTGGCGCTGTCGAGGCTACGGAAGGCAAAAATGAACGACAGAGTGGGGTAAACGGATCAATTATTCACGGAAACAGGAAAAGAGCCCAAGCAGGTAATTCATTGAAAAACGCGGCTAAAGATGGTATATTAACGAAAAATATTGACGCGTGCGAATCTGAATTCGCGGAGTGCGGGAATTGCTTCGGCGATCCGGAGATGGTTTTCGTCCCGGAAGCCCCTTTGCTGAACGTCCCGCAGGCGGCAATCGTTGCCGACCCGCTGCTCGCTAAATTTGAAAAGGCGGGAGAGGAATACGAACAGGTGATGTCTTTGTCGAGAGAGACCGCCTCTTTGATGGAAACGCCGATGATCCCGAAGGAGGAATACCTTCGGAATGTTAACGGGAAGTAAGGACTGATCGGGATTTGCGGAGGTAAATGTGGAACTGCTTAACGGAAGACCTGAGAATACCGATGGGCGTTTGGATCGTGAGATACGAACGTATGACCTGCTTGATTCGCTGGGTATCGAATACAAAAGAACGGATCATGAGCGGACGGATACGATGGAGGCTTGCAATGAGGTCGACAAGGTCCTTGGAGTTGTGATCTGCAAAAATCTTTTTCTATGCAACCGTCAGAAGACGGCGTTTTATCTTTTGATGATGCCGGGCGACAAGAAGTTCAAAACAAAGGAATTGTCGGCGCAGATCGGTTCGGCAAGGCTTTCGTTTGCAGGGCCCGAGGACATGCTGAAATACCTGGATATTGAGCCCGGTTCTGTCAGCATTATGGGGCTTATGAACGACAAGGATAATGAAGTTGCGCTTCTGATCGACGAGGACGTGCTTAAGGATGATTTTATCGGATGCCATCCATGCGTTAATACGTCCAGCCTTAAGATGCGTACGGAAGACGTTATAAAGAAGTTTCTTCCGGCCATCGAGCATGATTACCGGACGGTGCATTTGATCGGGGGAGATTAGTGTGGCTCGTATGGCCGATAATAGTGATACATTGAATTGGTATAAGGAAAACGCAAAAGATTTTGTTACACGGACCACAGACGTGGATATGTCGGATCACTACCGTGCCTTTCTGAAATATATTCCTGCCGGCGGTTACATTATGGATCTCGGCTGCGGGGCAGGGGGTGCGGCTCTGCATTTTACTCAGGCGGGGTACAGTGTGCTGGCCGTTGACGGGTGCGAAGAACTGTGTGAATTTACCCGTCTGCGTGCCGGTTGTCCTGTACGAACCTTGCGCTTTGAAGAGCTTGACTATGAGGATTCTTTTGACGGCGTATGGGCATGCGCTTCATTGCTCCATCTGCGAAAATCTGAATTGCCACGGGTGTTCCGGCTGATCCGGCGCGCGCTGAAAAAAGACGGTGTTTTCTATGCATCGTTCAAATACGGAGAGCTTGAAAGGGAGAAAAACGGAAGGCTCTTTTCGGATATGACAGAAGATTCGATTCGTGGTCTGATCAGTGAGGCGGGCGGATTTCGCGAAATTGATTTGTGGGTGACAAATGATGCCAGACCAGACAGGGCGGACGAACAATGGGTCAACATTCTTTGCCGCGCAGTGTGAGCAGTCCGGGCAATCGTAATTTGCAATGGTGTATCAGTATCTGCTCCAGTAGCCCTCGGTATCCTGCTTCCCCTCAGCAGCCAGCTCGTCATTGGCCGCCTTGATGAGGTTCAGTTTTTCGCCGTCAACGCCCTCATCCGTCACATATAATTTGTTCCCCGTGAATTGCCACGAGCAGGCGATCTGGATGCCCGCCTCCCTGATCCGCGCCAGCAGCTTTGCAAACTCCTCCGGGGTACGTTCGTCGTTCTCGAGTGCCAGGTAGTCGCCAAATTCGCCGAAAAACGTTGCCTTCTTCAGCTGTTTCGCTGTTTTCACGTAAGCGCGGAAATACTGAACGGGCAGCACGTCTCTGCCGAACCTGGGAAGTGAAGCCGTGTAGACAGGCTCTCCGTCGGCGTTCTCAGAGCACAGCTGCAGGTGGAAACTGATGCAGTCGATCGGGTTCGGCGCCGAAAGTGAGTTCATGAACAGGAAATCATCGTCCGAATCCATATCCCACGCGACGTTCCAGACGTGAGTTTTCGGGTCCATCGTTAAGCCGGCATCATGCATAGCCTTTGAAAACGGGCGCAGTTCGCTGTTTCCGCTCGAGATCATCCGGTCGGGATCAACGGCGCGAATTGCCGCCGCGACCTCTGCCAGGAACGTACTCATCTCCTCGGAAGTATAGTAGTCAAAACCATCTGCGTTGTCCTCCAGACCAAATCCGGCGGGGAGCCATATCTCAGCTTCCGGGTCGCACAGGTCCGCGTCAAGGTTATACTCGTTTCCGATCTCCCAGGCCCAGATCGCGGGGCTGTCAACGAATTCGCGCACTACGGTGGTGACGTATTCTTTCGCGTATTTCACGGTCTTGCTGTTCGGGTCGCCCATAGCTGAGCGTTTTTCTCCGACGTGGGTGGGAAGCGACGCATCGTGCCACAGAAGGGAACATACCAAACCCACGTGCACCTCTTCAGCGTAGTCAACGATCTTCCTGAGCGTTCCAAGCACCGCCTCCGGATCATTATCAAAAGCCTCGTAGTAGGAAGGCCAGTAGCCGCCGAAATTGATCCTGACGAACGAAATGCCTTGTTCTTTCAAAAAATCCAGCTGTTTCTTGTAGTCGGACGTGCCGCTCTCGACCTCGCGGGTCACGAGCGTAAAAACATTCACACCGAAGCCGTAAAAAGGCTTGCCGGCGAGAAGCACAGTCCCGTTTTCGTCAACTGTAAAGCCCATTGCGTTCTCCTTTACTGCGTGCGGTTCAGCCGTCTCGAGCGGCATCTCAGTCACCACGACCGGAATCTCTGTCACTTCTGCAGGAACCTCCGTTTCTATGCTGTTTTCTTCTTCTCCTGAAGGACTGCATGCCGAAAAAGTCATAATGATCGCGAGAAATGCTGCGAAAACCGTTATAAATGATCTAATTGTTTTATTGTCGTTTTTCATAGATCGATTATTTTCCCCTTAATCTTTTTCGCTAAGTACTTCGAGCAGATTAGCCTTGCTCATGCGCTTTGCCGCAAAAATCGTTCCCGCCGAAAAGCCTGCCAGAAACGCAAACGCCAGCCAGAACATATTGCCCAGGCCCGCAATACCGAGCCATATACAGATACCGGCGGCCGTACCGATGATCGCGGGCAATATCTGTTCCACCGAGAAGATCGCGAACACGCGCCTGTCTGTCTCGCCGATAGATCTGAGCGTGGCAATCTCCATTCTCCTCCTGAATGTGAGCAGATACGCCGCGGCAAATCCGGACAACAACACGAGTGCGGCCATAGCAGGCAGTACTTTTTCCAGATAACCTATATTCTTCTCAAGTTTCCCGACAGCTTCGCAATACTCCGCGTCTTCAAAAACCGGGTACAACCGGTAATATCCCACCGAATGCAGGCGGCTGTAGCCTGTATTTCTGAGCCACTCCTTAGCCTCGCGGATCTTTGAAGTATCTGTTAGCCTGAACGTGCCAGACGAACTGCTCGTTCTCTGATTTATATGATATACGGTATACTTACCGACCTCGTTTATGTACATCACTTTGTGGCAGTTGTCGAGCCGCGTGTAAATAAAACCTGCTGAACTGACGCTCCTGAACGATCCGATTATTTTGTATTTTTCATGCACCAGATCCTCACTGACCATCAATTCGACGCTATCGCCGAGTTTCAGCCCATATTCTTCAAGAAAATCTTCGGGTACCGCGACGCAGAATTCCCTCAGATCTGCGGTACACGAAAAGGCAGAAGAATACCTGTTTTGTATCACTCCTTCGAACGCCTCGCGCTCCTGCGTAAAGTAGGTAAAATCATACCCGTCCAGCCAGGTCATTTCGGCAGATGCCCGGCCGGCAAATTCAGGCGTTGATGTGATATCGTCTGTATAGAAGAGCTTCGGACCGTTAAGAAAGTTGGTGATGAAATTCTCGTACGCGAAACTGCCGTATGTGGGAACGTGTACCATATCGGGACTGATCTGCTCATTGCCGGGGGATACGGTCCTGAAAGTCCGGTTCACCGCAAATGCATCACAGAGAGAAAAGTGAAAATCGCTGAAATATTCGCAGTCAACTATCGTTCCGACCATATTGTCCATCAGCACCAGATCGTAGCGCCGTTTTCCGCTGTAATCGGTAAAATAGCATTTTATAACGGTGCTTTCGTTCAGTTCGTTAAGCTGTTTTTTGTAATTTGACAGCGCCGTTACGGGGACAAGGATAAACACCGCCATTGCCAGACTTACCAGCGGAACGGCCACGCTGCGGACTCCTCCGCGTATCAGCGAGATGACAACGTATTTCACCGCCGCTCCGGAAAAGCCGAGCGGTTTTACGTTCTTTGCGAGCCGTTTCGTCCCGTTGCTTCGTTCGTCCGCTAAAGCCTGTTCGCGTTTTTTCTGCCGCTTATCCTCATACGCTCTCGCATTGACTTTCCTGAGCACAAAAACCAGGAACAGGAGACACATAAGTATGCCTGCGGCGCAGAGACCGGCACCGCATATGATCCCGGGCAGGGCAGACATCCTGATACTAGGCTCGATGGGCTGGATTATGCCAAGATCGGAGCTGCTGTACATGCGAAGAATTGATTGACCATCCTTCACGGTGCGGTCGATCAATCGCGTGAGAATGCCCGAAAGTCCGAATGAAAGGATATTGCCGGCGATTGCCCCGGGTATCAGTATCAATGCCGCGGCGGTGGCAACGTACGCTGCCAGGCTGCGCGTCGGTGTGCCCATGAGATACATCGATATTATTGCGTCCGACTGGCGTCCGACAAATACGAAAGCGAACAGTACCAGCATCACCGCGGTGGCAATTACCGCTGCAATTGTTACGCTCACGGCGTTTTCAAACAGTTTTTCGAGCGCTTCCGTGACTGCCCCATACCCCTGATCGTATACGGCCATTTCGGCTTTTTCCGGCAGCAATTCTTTTATGCGGCTGATTTCTTCCTGCGTTATGCCGTTTCGAAGGTGAAGCGTACCGAGCGTGTAACCGCAAAAACCGTCTGCCAGATCGGCTGCGCTGCCTAGCCCGGATAGGTATATAAGCGGCACTTCTTTTGCGGTCGTTGAAAAGACTCCGCTGATCACGCATTCCAGTACGCTGCTCTGATCGAGTGCTCCGTTTTTGCCAAGAGGCCAGTACGAATCATTGATCGAAGAAAAACCGGTCTGCGTAACGTTTAAAGGAATTTTATCACCTGCGCCAAGATCGAGATTACTGGCAACGATTTCCGGCAGCAGACAATACACCGTTTCGCTGCTTTTACCGTCATCGCTTTTCGCAGGGTAGAACCCGCCCTGGCTGAATGAATACTCTTTTTCGACGAAAGGTTCAAGGAACGACGGATCTTTCGAGATCCTGGCGTACCAGGAAACGTTGATCGTCGAATATGCGTTGGCCGCGTCAATAAACTGATCGTAAGCCGGTTCCGGCTCTGAGAGGTTTTTATCCGAGCTTACGTCGAGAACGTAATCCTGCTGCTGTATCCCGGCTGATTCCGCCAGAGAATTAACCAGCGGACCCATATACACATCGATGATGCCTGCAATCTTACCGTCCGTGAACCCGGATATAAGATAGCGGTGCCCCGCCTCGCCTTCGAAATCAGTAATGTTTCCATCGCTGTCGCGGACGTGCATGTTAATAAAAGAGCCATCCATTATCGATTCGGCGTAAAGGACTTTTTCTACTTTCGCCAGCGGACGATCATCGTAAATTTTGCGTACCACCATCACCACGGCATTATGCGTCGAGCTGTATTGGTCAAGAGTGACGGAAAGCCCGGGGATGGCAACTATCGCCGTGTCGCTTCGGTCAACGGCTGTCACGCCTTCCTGTTTTCCAAGTGCGTTGAAATCGATCCCTGCGCGTACCATAGCGGCTTTTTCGTCGCTTACGGCTTTATCCGGGAACCGGCCTCCGCGATATTCGATCGAGGCAATGGTGATATACGTTTTATCACACCGGTCTCTCAGCGCAGAACACATTACCGCAAGCGCGGAACCGAGCGTCATTGTCGCTCCGAGCGTCAATGCCAGCAGGAAAAACAGGATGCTTTTTATCGGTGTTCTGACGACCGATTTTATTGCGTTTCTTACGATCATTTATTATCTCCGGGATGATCCGGCTTGCCCGAATCTGTGGGTATTTTAATTGAATGCGGGGTAAAAATCAATCGAAAAGTGATTTCTGGATCTGCTTCGGAAATCGCGGCGAAATCAGGCAGAAGAACTGTCGGAACCGTTTATATGCGGTTCGTTGAATTTTTCGGGAAAAATGGTACAATATTGTAATGGACAGATCAAATTGGCAGGAGCGGCAACGCTCCCTGAACTATTTGACGCAATAATAACTCAGTATCGATTTGCCCTGAACTTTTTCAAGCTTGAAGACGCGGGAATGGTTCTTGAAAGGGGCGCGAAGGAGGGTTTTGAAAATGACAATTAAACTTCGCGGACTTTGTTTCAGCCCGGGATATTGTGATATGCTCGGCGGCGCACACAGTACATCGCTTGAACGAAACGAAAACGGAAACTGGATCTTCGTATCGCGAGACCGCGAGGAGCACACCTCTCCGACGGTTGTTTCAACGTATTCTGTTTCTTCCGAATCGGTCGCTGAATTTGAAAATTACATAAAAAGCCGGAAAGTATTTTCGCTCGCAAAGCGTCCTAAAAGCGATCTGTTTGTAACTGATTACAGCCCGTGGACTTATTCTATCGAATATGATAAAACCGTGCTTGGCAAGACTAAAAGGGAATATTGCAGGATAACCGAATATAAGAAGTATTCTAAAAAAGATAACGATCGTATAAAGGAACTTCACGACCGGTTTATGGCGCTGCGCGGACAGGTATTGTCGCAAACGGCAAATGAGGATGATATTTGAAGATCCCGGCAAAGCAGGTTAAGAGGGCGAACTGGAATTGAACTCCGAATTTAAAAGCTTTATCAAAATATTTGTCACCGGGTGCCTCTGGGGAACGATCGGGCTGTTTGTGAAATTGATGGAGAAACAAGGCTCCTCATCGTCATACACGAGCTTTTTAAGATTGTTCTTCGGATTCATTCTGCTGGCGGTTCTGACAATGATAATTGACGGTCCGAAGGCGTTCAGGATCGGTCGGAAAACGCTGCTTTCGTGCATACTGCTCGGGATCGTCTGCCAGGGCACGTTCAATATTTTGTACAGCACGTCAATATCGATGAACGGCATGTCGATCGGATCGGTCCTTCTGTATACCGCGCCGATATTCACGAGCATCGCCTCGCTTTTGCTGTTCAAAGAAAAAATGAACTGCTTTAAATGGATCGCTTTGCTGGTCAACGTGGCCGGGTGCGTGCTTACCGCGACAGGCGGTGATTTCAGCGGCGCAGTGCTGAAGCCGCTCGGGCTGCTGATCGGTGTCGGTGCGGGCCTGACTTACGGTATGACCGCCGTGTTCGGCAGGATCGCAATGCAGGAAAAATCGTCTCCGTTTGCCGTTGCCACGTACAATCTTTTCTTCGGCTGCGTTTTTATCGCGCTTGTTCGCCGTCCGTGGCAGACGGTGGAAAAACCGTTTGACCTCAAGCTTCTGCTGTTCGGGATCCTCTTCGGCCTGATCGCGACGACGCTGGCGTACAGTTTTTATTTCAGCGGGCTTTCGAAGATCACGCAGACAAGCAAAGTACCGGTAGTGGCATCTGTCGAGATCGTTGTCGCCACGGTTATCGGAGCTGTTGCTTTTAGCGAGAACATGAATCTGATTAGGATCGTCGGAATAGTTCTTGTCCTCGCTTCCATTCTGCTGTTCAGCAGGAACAGCGACCGGCAGCCGGCGGAGGTATCGCCCGAATCGGGTGAAAGCGGGGAGAAGAGAAGGAGTATGAAAGGACAATGTTTATGAGACGGACGATCGCGGTGTTGCTTGCTGTTTGTATGCTGTCGTGTATTCTGACCGGGTGCGGTACGAATACCGGCAATGAGTCCGCTTCTGCCCGAAAAGATCTGCAGCCTTCGGTCACGTTTGACGCCGGAACACAGACGGTTTATGTGAACAATACAGAAGATTACGCGGCGCTTTCGTTCCCGGAAGAGATCAAAAAAGCGCGGGTGCTGGAGGTACGGGATGATGAGTTTACCCTCAGTGCCTACCTCGTTATGCTTCGGGACCAGGGAATGGACGAACAGGCGGAACTTCCCGGAATGCTTGACAGAACGGCGAAAAGTCTCAGCTTTTTGCGCGGGTATCTGCGTGATAATGCCGGTGCGGCGTACCCGTCCGCTCTCGCAGAACTGCCGGTAGTCATTAAAATCGACAGATTGTACGGGTATCAGACGGATGACGAGCAGATCACGCTGAAGTACGATGAAGCGGGGGCACACCGCGAGTTCCTGTATCTGCTTGCCCTGATGGACTGTGATGCCGTCGGCTGGGAGCACTTAGGATACGCGTGGTACGCCGGCACCTGCATCGATCCTTATACTGAAGTTCTCTTCGAATGGCCGATCGTTCCGAAACTCCCGTATTATACGCAGTGCATTGCCGCCGGCATTGATCCCGGACATGTGACTGCGGCGGATTTCCGCACGGTATATGATGCCTGCGCACGGGTCTGTTTTGAAAAGGGACTGACGCACTGGGGAAGCCTCTGCGAGAGCACGCCTGTAACGTCAGAACCGGATTTTACACGAATCAAAGATAAAGAGGCGGGAGACACGCTGCTGACTGCATTCACGGCTGCGTCTTTTCTCGCGTGGCTTGACGAGGCTCACGGGTTTGAACAGCTAAGCCTGTTTTGCTTCGGAAAGAAGACGTTTGAAGAGGCGTTCGGGACAGATTTTAAGACTGCGTACGACGCCTGGAGCGAGTGGATAATACAGACATACCCTGCGAGCTGACTGTTTTTAAATTACTGGAAGTTTATTGAGGGAATTGAAATGAAGATAATTGATCTGACAGAAGAACAGGTTGAGGCCATCGAAAATAAACTTGACGAATATGATGAAGATTATATTCACTATAAACTGGACGGCCGGATCCAGATAGGTATCGAAGAAGACGGCAAGATCGTTGCCGGACTCGATGCGTGCATGACCGCGTTCAAAATTCTGTACGTCTCTACGGTGTTTGTTGACAAAGACTGCAGAGGAAAAGGTTATGGAAAAAAGCTGATTCTCGAGATGGAAAAAAGGGCAAAGAACATGGGAGCCAATACGATTCGCCTTGATACGTTTGATTGGCAGGGGAAGGGTTTCTACGAATCGATCGGTTACCATGTGGTTGGAAGCTATGATAACAAAGAGGACGGCTATTCAGAATACTTTTTCCTGAAAAGGATATAGCCGTACATAAAAATACCGGTTTGCAGTAATTAAATTCAGTTTGTTTTGCGCTTTTTAGCGTGAATAATTATGCCTGCCGCTGCGCCGCACAATGCCAGTGCCGCTCCGCCGATTATCCACGGCAGCGCTTTCTTTGCGGACGAATCCGAAGACCGCTCACCGTTATTGTCGCCTCTGTCATCGCCGTCGTCGGCAATATCCAGGTATTCCTCTCTTACAAATTTGTGCGGCAGTTCGGACGTTTTGAGCCAGCTGTATCCGGGAACGCTGCCGTCGGTCAATGCCGCTTTTTTCATTGTCCACTTGCGCTGCGAGAATACGGTCTTTCCGTCAAGCGTGTAAAACGCCTGCACAAGCAGTTCTTTGCCTTCTTCGCAATACTTTTTATACGCGGGAACGAACAAATCAAAAAATGCGGTGGCGGTTCCGTCGTTGTCCTGAGAGAACGCGGCCACACTCATCGTACGCTGTTCCGCCCAGAGCACTTTACCGTCAGCAGTGCGGATGACCAGCGTGACAGGAAGGTCATTAACCGCCTTGTTCGTGTCGTTTATCAGTTTTACCGGTACCGAAACGGTCTCGCCGGGCGTGCGGTTTTCGATATACGTGTCGATCACGATGCCGAGCGTTGCGTTCGTGTTTTCCATCAGATATTTGAAGTACGGATGGACAGAGAGCGTCTTTGCGCTCGAAACGTCCGGCTCAAGCACGTCGCCCGTGACGCCCAGCGCCGAAGGGGAGGATGACGTCAGACCGCAGAAGAACAGGAGGCCCGTATACGCTCTTCCGGCGCGGAACGCCTCTAACTGCGCGACCATCAGATCGCAATAATATGTGAGCCGCTCTTCGTCGGAAAGGCCCGGTCTTGCGCCGTTCCATCTGGCCTCGGTAGCGCTCATCGCCTTGCCCTCGCGGTTTATCCAGTATTCGCCGTGTTCGTTCAGAATAAACGCGTGACCTTTATAGGTTGATTCCTTCCAGCCCAGATCGATCGTCGTGACGACGGGGCTCGTCTTTGTCATATTTTCTATACCGGTTATTCCGCTGCCTCCGAGGATGTACGGATGGCACTCGATAGGGTCGTTTTCGCCCTCGGGAGCGCGCCAGCCGTTGTCCCACGGACGGTGCTGAATATCATATTCGCGCCCTTCTTTTATCATCTTGTCGGTGAGGTTATACGTTGCTTCGTTCTGAGCGTCGAAAACGATCAGCGACGGGTGATTTCCGCGGTCGTCGATCCAGCGGTGGATCTCGGGAGTGAGCGTCTTTATAGTATCGTCGCCTGTATTTCCCCAGATAGGATATTCGTCGAAAATCATCATCCCGACCTCGTCCGCGATGTCAAACCATTTGCTGTTTGCATGGCCGAGATGCGTGCGGAAGCAGGTCCAGTTTATGCTGCGGTATTCGGAGTAGAGTTTGCGGATCCAGGCGTCGTCCCAGGGCGTCGTGCCGCACAATTCGTCGTCGAAATAGCGTTCGATGGCAACGTTCGTGCCGAACAGGTAGCGTCTTTCTCCGTTGAGCAGCGCCATTCCGGTGCCGGGTTCGAAGCAGAACGTGCGCATTCCGAAGCGTACGGAGTATGTGTCGCCGGATGTGCGGACTTCGAGCCTGTACAGGTACGGATTCTCGGGAGTCCAGCATTTGTCCTTCGACCAGTTCGATAAAGCGATCGGTTCGGCGGTAAATTCAGCGGAATCGTTTGCCCCGACGGACACGCCGCTCACTGTGAATTCGCCGACTTTTACCTCTTCCGCATCCGGTTTGCCGTTCGTGAACCGCCCGAGTTCGTACACGGTCAGAGTGACGTCGGTGACAATATCATTGTCTTTCCGGTTCAGCACACGTACCTTCGCCGTAACGGTGCCGTTGTCAATATCCGGCGCGGTTTGTATCGCGTCAATTTCAGCTCCGGCGTTGAATATCAGTTCGACCGAGTCGGTGATGCCCGGTTCGTCGTCGGATGATTCTCCGTCGACAAGCACGTGCGCCGGTGTGCTCGAATTATTGTTCTGGTTCGCGTGCGATCCGAGCATTATCACCAGCTGATTTTCACCCTTGTGGAGAAGCCCGGAAATATCAGTCACGGAAGACGAATAATTGTACTCGTATCCTCCGGCGTATGTTCCGTTTACGTACACGTACCGCCCGTACATCGCGCTGCCGATCTTAAGGAGCACCTGCCCGGTGGGTTCCTCTTCCAGCACGATAGTGCGTGCGAGCCACATGCGCGAAGTGCTGTAGTTACCGAGAGAATAAGCCGCGTCTCCCCAAAGACCGGGCACAGGCACTGCGTCTGCGAATGACAGCTGCGGCACGGTCTCGGGCACTTCCCACTTCGAATACGGTTCGCCGCAGACGTCCCAGATACCGTCCAGCAGGACCGTGAGCCTGTCGCTGCCGGAGGGCAATTCTCCCACGTTTATTTCATCGCTTTCGGGTGCGTACGCGGGTGTGAAGCTTGCTATCCTCAATTCTCCGCCGGTCAACGCATCTGCGCCTGTCACTTTGAACGTGAGCGTTTCTCCGTCTTTAAAGTCTCCGAGCCTTATGCCTGAGGATGAATACGAACGGCGAGGCGTGGAGGGAAGCACGAACTCGGTGGAATTGCCGCCCGGTGTAGTGACGTTAAGCGACGCACCGCCTTCGGCTGAATAAGTGATGGTAAGCACGTTGAATTGACCGTCTGCGCTGACTTTCGCGGTGAATTCCTGTCCTTCCGCAAGCCGCGCGCATTTTCCGTACGGAGCCATTAAATCGTCTTCGGCAGCTGCGGAAAACGTTTCGGCGCCCACCGTGCCTTCAGGCGTCTTACCGCCGGCGGAAGTTTCGAGCGTAAAATACAGGTAGTCGAGGTTTACGTCAACGCTCGGCTTGATCATTATGTCAGAGCCTTCAGGGATGTACGAAATGGGCGAAACGGCGATGTAGGATGACGACATTTCCCAGGAATTTGACGTGGAGAAATCGATCACGCAGAGGGAAATGAAATCTTCGGCGTCCGGGTAGCGGATCAGCGCCTGCATCGTGCTGGTATTGTGCGTGGCGTAGGCAATGTGTATGACGTTGGCCTCGGGCGTGTTTTTGAACAGGAAGTACTTGCCGCCGGTCGAGCCCGCCGTGGCGCCCCCGGACGCTTTTTTATCGCTGACGCGCACGTTATTGATCTTTTTCTTGCCCGAACCGTCGTAGCACGTCGCATCTTCGCATTCGTACCGGTTATCCGGGCCGAGACCTTTTCCGGATGATGCGCGGGCAATGCTCCCTCCGCCTGCTCCTGTGGTCAATATCGCTGCTCCTCCGAGCATACATACTGCTGCCGACAATACTCCGAGTACGAGTTTTCTTATTCTGCCGTTGGTTTTGCCTTGTTTCATGCTGTTTTTTGCGTCGTGTATCATTGCTGCTGCCTTTCCGGATTTACTGTAATAAATATACCAAAACGGAGGCGATTTGTAAATTGAAAATGGCAAATTGCAAATGGTAAGTTGCAAATTGCAAATGGCAGGTGGCAAGTTGCAAATTGCAAATTGCAAGTGGCAAATGGCAAATGTTGTGTATCGTTTTAATATTTGTTAAGATATGAGCGAAAAATTAAAAAATCCCCTTGCGTAAGGTATTGCTTGTTACGCAGCGTCATGTTGTAAGATGCATGGCACAGGGAGGTGAAAGCTATGTCAAAATACACAACGGGAGAAATTGCCAAACTTTGCGGCGTCACTGTCCGGACAGTTCAGTATTATGATACGAGAGGGATCCTTATCCCGAGCGAGCTCTCCGAAGGCGGAAGAAGGCTTTACTCGGAAGACGATCTGAGACGCATGAAGATCATATGCTTTCTGCGGGATCTTGACATTCCGATCGACGCCATTTCCCGGATCCTGAAAGAAGAGCACCCCGAGAAGGTGATCTCGCTGCTTATCGAACAGCAGGAAAAAGCACTGACGGATGAGATCTCTGAAAAACAGGAAAAGCTGGAAAAACTGTGTGAACTGAAAAACGGGCTGAAAAGCAAAGAAACGTTTTCTCTCGAATCTATCGGTGACATAGCCATACTAATGGAAGGCAAGAAGAAACTAAAAAGATTGCGTCTTATGATTCTCCTGACTGGAATTCCGGTCACGGCGCTGCAATGGTTTTCGATCATTTTATGGATCGCCAAAGGAATCTGGTGGCCGTTCATCATCTGGGTGGCGGTCGCTGCTGTTTGGGGAATACTGATCAGCCGTTACTACTTCAATCACGTGAAATACATTTGCCCGGAATGCCACGAGGTCTTTAAGCCGACATTGAAGGAAGCCTTCCGCGCCAATCATACGCCGACGACCCGAAAACTGACTTGTACCGCCTGCGGCCACAAAGGTTTCTGTGTGGAAGTCTGGGGAGGCAACGGAAAATGACGGAGATTGATAGCATCGTTATCGGTAAAAGCAGTATTCCGTCGCTGATCATCACGGTCATTCTGATGATTGTGATCCCGGTCATCTTTTTCGTTTACTGGCGCAAAAAGCATAAGCAGCAGACAAAAATAAGCTGGCTGATTGCCGGTGCTGTCGGGTTTATCGTTTCGGCACGGGTGCTGGAACTGGGAATACACTATTTCTGTATTGTTTCAGAGAATCCCGTTTCGCGGTTCATTAACGGAAATACAGCGGCCTTTGTCCTTTACGGGATCATTACGGCGGGTGTTTTTGAGGAGTGCGGAAGGCATATCATTCTGAAATACATTATGAAAAAGGACCGCACCCGAGAGAATGCGGTGATGTACGGTATCGGTCACGGAGGAATAGAGATACTGGCTGTAATCCTGCCTTCCATGATCATATATCTTGTTGTCGCGGTACTGTTCTCAGGCGGCAATACTGAAAACGCGCTTCACGCACTGAATATCACCGAAGAAACGGCTGCCTCCGTGCTTCCGTCCGTTAAAGCCGCCGCAGCATTTGACTACGTTGCGATGGCAATGAATGTAATTGAGCGTTTGCTTGCAATGCTGCTCCACATCGGACTCACTGTCATCGTATATTATGGTGTCATAAACGCTAAGAAGGTCTGCCTCCCGGCTGCGATTTTGCTGCACATGCTGATGGATACTTTCCCGTCGATGTACCAGAGAGGCCTTGTGCCGCTGTGGGCTGTTGAGGTATGGGCGGCTGTATGGACTGCTGTTACCATATTTATTGCCGTTAAGCTTTACAAAAGATGCGACTGAAGCGGTTACGCCTGAAGTTTTTTGATGCGCTCGAGACATGCTAGGAATCGCGGTTCTTCGCGGATCGGATCGAACCACTCCCAGCCGTCACGTTCGAACAGTGGATGCACCTGCACCGTCACCACCAGGTCGCACATCAAAACGTCGCCTCTCCGGTACTCAACGTGCTTTAATGGAATACCGGGTCTCGTGTGGGGTTGATCCTCGCTATCGCTGAACGGGATCACTGTGTAACTGAAATTATCGAGCGAAGGACAGTTATAAGTGAGTTTGCTCCCGACCGGAAGGGCAGAAAAGTTTTCGATCAGAGTGATGGTATCTTCCAGCACGGAAAGCGCTTCTTCTTTTTTATTATCGGATGCGAGTGCGCATGACAGGCGGAATCCGATAAAATACTTCTTCTTAAACCACATATCCGGGACGGGATCTACGAGCGGACCGCCGTAGTGATCCGCGAGGACATTCATAATCTCGAGTGACTTTCGTTGTGCCCAGGCGCTATATGCGGCAGAAGCATGGTATTGTTTGCGCAATTTCTCTTCAAAAAGATCCTGCAGCAGCTCTCTCAGCCTGATCTGCCGCGTACTTTCGTATTTGTCCCACTCTTTACGCACGAAATATCTGCGATTAAGCAGCGCGGTCCGCGTCATATCGACATTTTCGGAAGAATATTTGTCAATAAGATCCTCAAGTTCCTTATCCGGTGCGGTTTCAAATAATGCAAGGATTAGGAGGTTTTCGTTGTTGCGTTTCAATGTAAAATCCATATTCGGGTCGCTGGAGGCAATAAATTCTTCGGTCAGTGCTTTCTGCTCTGCGTACAGTTCCGGGAATTCCGACACAATATTCGCGAGGCACAACAGCACTTCGGTGTTTTCCGGAAAGTCCCGGCGCATCTCACGCAAGAGGGAGAGGCGTTCGGTATTGTCAGCCGCAGCATAATAATTGCGCCATGCTTCACTTAACTTTTCCTCTTTTATTGCCCCCGATAACCCCATCAGATCGTCCGTGGATATACCGAAATAAATGGCGATCTCCGGGATCAGCTCAATATCCGGGTAGTTTGTGCCGTTCTCCCAACGGCTCACCGATTGAAACGAAACGCCAAGCGCGTACGCAAGCTGTTCCTGTGTCATATCCTTCGCGAGCCTCAGACGCCGTATGGTATCTCCTATATACAGTTTCATATGATTCTCTCCTTTGTCAGATCTTAAGCTGCGCAGCTGATGGTAATATATTAACATCTTTCACGGACGCTGTCTGCATCCTGTAACGAGAGAATTATTCGCGCAAAGCAGGAAAAGAGCCAATGCGGGGCAAAACTTGACAAAAAATCAGTCCCGCAATATATTGTTATTACATCTACTAAAACCGGGGCTTACGGAGGTCGGTATGACAAACGATAATATTGAAACATTAAGCGTGAAGAGGGAAAAAACGATAGTCAAAACAAGTATCATCGGCATAGTAACGAATCTGTTCCTCGTCGGGTTCAAGGCGTTTGTCGGGTTTGTTTCAAACTCGATAGCCGTTATCCTTGACGCGGTCAACAACCTGTCTGACGCCTTGTCGTCGATCGTCACGATCATCGGCGCAAAGCTTGGCGCCAAACAGCCTGATAAAAAACATCCTCTCGGTTACGGAAGGATCGAATATCTGAGTTCGATGATCGTTGCCGCGCTCGTGCTTTACGCAGGTATTACTTCGCTGGTAGAGTCCGTAAAGAAGATCATCCATCCTGAAGCGGCCGATTACAGCACGGTCTCGATCATTATCATTTCCGTCGCGATCGTGGTGAAGCTGATACTCGGAATGTATGTGAAAAAGCAGGGAAAGAGGGTCAATTCCGGCGCGCTTACTGCCTCCGGTTCGGATGCTTTGTTCGACGCGATCCTTTCCGCATCGGTGCTTGCTTCCGCGATCGTTTACCTGATCTGGGGCGTTTCTCTTGAAGCGTACGTAGGTGTGGTGATTGCAGGATTCATCATCAAAGCCGGTATAGAAATGATGATCGAAACGCTGAACGATATCATTGGTAAGCGCGAAGACGCCGAAACGACAAAAGAGCTGCAACAGATAATCTGTGAAGAAGAGGGAGTTCTCGGTGCATACGACGTCACGATCTTCAACTATGGCCCGAACAAGAATTACGGTTCCGTACATGTCGAATTGCCGGACACGCTCAGTGTGGACGACGTTGACCGGATCACCCGTAAGATCCAGGTCGATGTATTTCATAAGACAGGAATAATATTGACCGGTATCGGTGTATATTCGTTCAACACTTCCGACGATGAGGCTGCGCATATGCGGAACAACGTTCAGAAGATCGTTATGTCGCACGACTGGGCTCTGCAGATGCACGGTTTTTACGCGGATACAGAGAAAAAGACGATCCGGTTCGACGTGGTCATCAGCTTCGGTGTAGACAGAAAAGAAGCAATACAGACGCTGTACGCGGAGATCGGAGAGCTGTACCCGGATTATGAACTCATGATCATATCTGACGTTGACGTCTCGGACGTATAATACGGGGTGATTTGCGGACAAAACGCGGAAAAACTGCTGAAATATTGTCAATGTTAATTTGCGTTGCTCGCTATAGCGGCGGATCGACCGTATAATGATGGCAAAAAAAGAGAAGGAAGGTATTTCCATGCTAAGTGAGAACATCAGAAATCTCAGAAAGTCAAAAGGGCTCTCTCAGGAAGAGCTTGCCGTCAAACTCAATGTGGTCCGTCAGACAGTTTCTAAATGGGAACAGGGATTATCGGTGCCGGACGCGGATATGCTGATCTCATTGTCGGAGGTGTTTGAAACACCGGTCAGCACGCTGCTGGGGGAATCCGTTGCCGCGCAGGAAGCTGAAGATCTGAAGGCAATTTCGGAGAAGCTTGAAGTTATTAATCTGCAGCTTGCTCAAAGGAAAGAGTCAAGGAGGAAAGCGCTGCACTGGTTCTTCATTATTTTATGCGCAGTGATCATAATAACTTTCATTGTGCTGGCATTGACAGACAACGCATATTTCAAACTGGATTTCAGTGATCCTGAAAACGCGGTCGTCGGGACACTCTTTCACGCGTTCGCCTGGACGTTTTTCAGAGCGGCTCCGATCGCCCTGATCGGAACGATCGCGGGGATCATATTGACGCGAAAGAAAAGATAAATTCGTAATGTGCCGCGGTCACTCCGGGATACAGATAATAAAACAGATAAGGAAAAGGAGTTATAACTATGAGAATAAAACTCGAACCTGTAAATGACGAGAACAAAGAGGCCGTGCTGGCATTGTCCGTGCGCGATGATCAGCCGTTTGTTGCCCCGAACGATTATTCACTGGAAGAGGCCGAAGAGGCAAATGCGGAATGTCCCGGAGTGGCTCGTCCCTTCGCGATCTATGCGGACGATAAACTGGTTGGCTTTTGCATGTTCGCATTTGATCCCGAGGAGGAGCCGGAGGACCGTTACTGGCTCTGGCGCTTTATGATCGACAAGGCCGAGCAGGGCAAAGGTTACGGTCAGGCGGCTCTGGCCGAGATCATCAAATACTTCCGGGACAACGGCGCAGATGTGCTTTATTTATCGACCGAGCCGGAAAACGAGGTCGGCGTTCACATCTATCATAAAGCGGGCTTTAAGGAGACCGGCGAGATAGACGAGGGAGAGGCTATTTTTGTTCTGGAACTCTGATTTCCGGGAAAGTGGTGAAGGTTTAGGATAATGACAGCTAAGTACAGGTTTTACGGGTGGGAAACTGCCGATATTAAGGATAAATACGGCCTGACTCCGATCGATTATTACGACCTGCTTTCTGAAATATGGCAGGCGGATACTTGCGCGCCAAGGATGCGCGGAGACTGGTCGCCGGAGAACAGGACTCTCGGTCAATGCTCAATCACGGCTTTTTTAATGCAGGACCAGTTCGGCGGGAAAGTGTACGGCGTGCCGCTCAAAGGCGGAAATTATCATTGCTTCAACGTTGTCGGCGATTGCGTGTTCGACCTTACGAGCGAACAGTTCGGCGGCGTCAGACTGAATTACACGAATTGTCCCGAGCAGTTCCGCGACGTGCATTTTGCAAAAGAAGAGAAACGGCAAAGATACGAACTCCTGAAAGCACGCCTTATTGACCGCCTGCCGAAGCTCATCGAAACCGGGCGGCTAATCCTGCGCCCGTTTGTCGAGAGTGACGCTGCCGATGTTTACGAATACCTGAAAGAGCCCGCGGTCAACTGCTTTGCAAGTATGAAGCTTCATTCCCTTGACGAGGCAAGGAAAGAGATGAAAAAACGCGCCGGCGAGACGGAGTATTACTTTGCCATCGTGCTTAAAGAAAACGGCAAGGTCATAGGAGAGATATGCGCCTATCCTGAAGCGGGCGAGCAGCATGAGGGCGAAAACGGTCAGAAAGACACGTTTAGTCCGTGCTGGATGCTGAATTTAAATTATACCGGAAAGGGCTACGCATACGAAGCGGCGCATGCGTTTTTCGACTATCTTTTTGGTGAAAAAGGGGCGAGGCGTATATACGCTTACACGGAAGACACGAACGTTCCGAGTCAGCGGCTATGTGAAAGGCTCGGCATGCGACGCGAAGGCTTGTTTATGGAGTTCAGATCATTTGTGAACAACCCCGACGGAACGCCGCGATATGAAAATACGTACCAGTATGCCATTCTGAAGAAAGAATGGCATACTGATACCGACCTGAAGAAGGCTGTTACTCCTGATTCTTGTACGCCAGGGGATTTATGCCGTCGATCGTGACTACGGATACGCTGTCGCCATTGTATTGATCTTTGAAAGCCGCGATAAAATCCGCCTTGCTGCAGTATACGAAATATGCTGCGCCAAAATAGCACTCCTTCACAGGCATCGCGGGGTCAGTTATATGCTCATCGGGATCAATATACAAATAGCAGCCTGCTTTGCTCTGAAGATCACCGGTCAAAAAAACGATCTCGATATTGTCAGCCCGGTCAATGAGGTCCGCGATCTCGTCCAGAGTGAATGTCACCGGACCGCTTTCGGCAATGCCGAACGAATTATTGTACGCTTCAAGAATTGTTGACCCGAACCCGGTATACCCGGAGTTGGAGTAGTAATAAAAGCGGAAAACCTTTCCCTGGCTGGCATGCTCACTGGATTCGCCGTAAATAACGACAATGACGCCTTTTTTACCATCTTCCGCATTCTCTAATTTTGCCGGGAGCGTTATGTGGAACGGCAGTTCGTCCGCTGCATAAATGTAATTAAGATCGTTATGCTCGTTTTCTTCAGAGATCAGAAACTCGTTTTTCTGTCTTTCAAAATCAAATTCTTCTCTGTAAGATCCGCGTCCGTCGGAAACACAAAAAGAATCATCCGTTTTGCGGTAAGGATAAAAGTCTTTGTCCTCATACTTATAGCACGCAATGCTCCAGTAATATATAAAATCGGACACAGCTGTTTTATTATCGACGTTATAGTGATTTACGCCAAGTGCCAGTTCGATAGGGAAAGGCGAGCCGTTATCTATTCTTTCGGGAACAGATATCACTGCATTGAACCCGTACACCAGTGGCTTGGAAGAAGCGTCTTCGCTATCTGAAACAGTGACAGTTCTGCCGTTATATTGTACTAACGGAATTCCGCTGTCAGAACCTGTTTTATTATCATTCTGCCGGAAAATGCTTAACGAAAACATTACAACCGACAAAACAAGCGCGAAAGCCAGAACGGAAGCCGCAACCGCTGCAAGGCGACCGGCGCTGATCTGACTTTTTTCGGCCGCTTCGGCCTCTTTCAGATAATTTTCGTCAATATTTACGAGCGCGTCATACAACTTTTCGTTTTTCATTAAAATGACCCCCTGATATGTTTTTTGAGCTTCCTCCTGAGCCTCGTCAGAATCATTCTGACGTTGCCGTCGCTCAGGCGGAGTTTTTCCGCAATTACTTTCGTGTCGAGAAAGAAACTGTACCGCAAAACAAAAATGTTTCTCTCATTATCCGAACAATTGCCGAGGAAGGTGTTTATACGGTCTGAGATCGCCTCTTTTTCGAGGCCGGCGGGGAACAACGCTCCGAGTTCATCCAGGACCTTGTCCTCAGACTCTACAAGTAGTTCCGGGTCGATATCAAATATCCCGGCAAGCTCCTGAACGGCTGAATAATCAGGCCTTCGATTACCGCATTCCCACTTCGAAACCAGATCGGCGGAAACGCAAAGCCGTTCGGCAAGCTGCTTCTGAGTCATATTGTTAAGCGTTCTGTACTTTTTGATCTTGTCCCCGGTCGTCACACCATGACCTCCCTTCCGCAAAATAGTTTAAAGCATACAAAACTGATTGTAAACGGACAAAATGCAACACATTTGCAAATACTCTTTTATTATGATAATATGAACTAAATAAACGGGAGGATCGTACTGATGAGAAACCGCGCATTAAAATATGCCACAGCCGCTCTGATTATTGTCATGGTCTTAAGCTTGTGTTCTTCTTGTGTCTTTAAACTGCTTAAAGATCCTTATGATATCTACAAGTATATCTATAACTACACCAGAAACGTGAAAAACTACGCGGCCGATATCGTCATTGATATAAATTACAACGAGACCGTTTCTAAAAAGAAGCGTTCGTGCTATCTGGGGATAACGGGTACTCTGAAAGTGACCGGTGTCGGGTCTGAAGATATGATGATGGAATCGCACCAGAAAAACGTTATTAACTCCTTCGGGTATAAGCACACATCGGATCTCGACGTTTTTTTGACTAAAGATCGTGTTTATGAGAAAACTTCAGATATGAAGTTTTACAGGTCATATTCGCGCTCAAGTAAAGAGGGGCAATCGATCGAAAACACGGCGTTCTATCCTTTGAATATAGAATATGACAAGTCCGTCTTTTTCAGCGATTCCGCGACGGTCAATGAAGACGGCTCCAGGACTGTCAGGGCTTCTCTTTCGGAAGAGGATTTTCAGACTGTCTGGAAAGATGTAAAAAAGATGCTGGATAATATCAGTGACGACGGCACTTATACATACGCGAAATATTCTCTTGACTATTATTACGTTGACTATACTTTAGGCGCGGACGGAAGGCCGCTTAGTGAAGTGGTGTCTGCCAGGATCATCGGTAAAAATTCGGCTGTGGGCCCTGCTTATGATGCGGTTTATACGATCTCCTCATCTGCCGTATATACTGCATTCGGCGATGACGTGGTCATAACCGTTCCGTGACCGGAGCATAATAAAAGCGAAAGGGGACTATAAGATGCGTTTTATTGCCGATCACGACCTGCACATACATTCATGCCTTTCTCTCTGCGCTCCCGATCCGGCCCAGTCGCCGGAAGCTATCCTCAAATACGGCGAGGACAACGGGTTTAAGACGCTCTGCCTGACGGACCATATGTGGGATGCCGCCGTGCCAGGAGCATGCGAATGGTACGCAAAACAGCCGTACGAACGATCGAAGAGCGTATTGCCGCTGCCTCAGTCGGATAAGGTGCGTTTTTTGTTCGGGTGCGAGACGGAAATGGACAAAAATTTCACGATCGGTTTGTCGCCGGAGACCGCGAAGGAGCTGGACTTTATTATTGTCCCGACAACGCATATGCACAGAGACGGGTTCACGGTAGAGGGCAATGAAGGTGCGGAAGAACGCGCTAAGTTATGGGTGAAACGGTTCGAAGCCGTGCTTGATTCATCGCTTCCGTTCGAAAAGACCGGTCTGGCCCATATGACGTGCTGCCTGATCTGGCACAAGGGTAATTACCTCGAGGTCCTTAAACGTATCCCTCTATCGGAGTATCACCGTCTGTTCGAGCGTGCGGCAAAGGCGGGGCTTGGCATTGAATTGAATTTCCCGGCGTACGGCATGAGTGCGGCCACGGCCGAGATCGAGCTTGTCCCGTACAGGATCGCGAAAGAAGAGGGGTGCAAATTCTACCTCGGAGGAGATGCTCACGTTCCGGCTGCGCTGGCGAGCAGGAAGCTGTGCTTTGAGGCTATGATAGATGTTCTGGGGCTTACGGAGGACGATAAGATACCGTTTTTGCATGGGTGAGCGCCGGGGTTAATGACATGATGAATGCCATGGTGTTTTTCGACGAAAACGGCTGATTCCTATTGACTACAGCAGCCTGTTACTATACAATACAACCGACCAAAAAATGGCCCACAATCAACGCCAGGAGCTTTGAATAATGAACAGAAAAAAACTTTCGCCGGTTGTAAAAATATTTTTTACGACTATACTAACTGCGGTTTTATTAACGGCAGTTTTATTTACGTTGTCCGGGTGCGGAAATACCGGATCTGACGTTCCGGGGACTACCCACAGCGATACGATTCTTGATAAGATCACCGCAGAGAGTGCGACTGAAGTTCTGACGCCAGACGTCACTGAACCGGCTGAGACCGGAGAACCTACGCAGGAAGTTACCGAATTGCCCGCGACCGAAGTGCCAACGCAGGAGCCTACGGAATTGCCCGCGACCGAAGTGCCAACGCAGGAGCCTACGGAATTGCCCGCGACTGAAGTGTCTACGCAGGAGCCTACGGAATTGCCCGCAACTGAAGTGCCTACGCAGGAAGTTACTGCCACGCCCGAAAGATGCGAGCACGAATACGAAGCGGTTAAAATTGACCCGACGTGCACCGAAAAGGGCAGTGTGACGTATACGTGTAAAAAGTGCGGAGATTCGTACTCCGAAGAGATAGCTAAACTGGGTCATTCGTTCGGCGAGTGGAAAGTAACGAAAGAGGCGACGTGCAAGGCTTCCGGAGAGAAATCGCGCAGCTGTTCAAGGTGCGGCAAGACCGAGAAGCAGACGATAAGCGGCGGGAATCATCAGTGGGACAACGGCACCGAATATCATAACGAGAGCAATTGCGCTGACGAGATGATCTACACATGCACCGTGTGCGGCAGTCAATACCGCCAGGTTCTCGGCTATTCTCACGAGTTCGTCAACGCATCGACCATGTATGTCTGCAGGCAGCGTTGTGAAAAATGCTATATGACGTTTACGGATTATTATGCGCAGTTCGAAGATCTGTTCTCTTCGAAAGATCCTAACGCCGCGCTGTATACCGACACCGTTCATTTCGAGAGGCTGCCGTACACTGTCCGCACGGGCTGGAGCAAGCGCTGGAAAGAGTTCGAGCGGAACGTATTGGCGGCATCCGCGTATTACCGCAACACAAAGGGAGATACGGAATATATGGGCGGACTGTCGATAAGTCAGAACGAGACCGAAGAGAGCGTCATCAAAGATTATAACGAATTCCGCAACGCGTTCAAAGAACTGTACGGCTGGATGCCTGTGGACGCGGAGATCATTGACAACGAGTTTGAAGTGTTCTTCATTGTCAACGCGAAAAAGATGCACAACGCGTTTAAAAACGGCATTGAATCGATGTCTGACGAGCAGCGTGAGGCGCTTACGCAGACTCTGATAGCGGAACTCGTGTACGATTCCGGTATCTACGAAGGAATGCAGGTATATGATGCCGTCGGACTTTTGTACGATACCATTAAGAGCCGCGTTAAGTACGACTGGTATCTAGGGTATCATTCCGCGTTTTACGGACTTTGCGGCGGAAGCTGCGTGTGTGACGGTTTCTCGGAAATATTCCAGCGCTGCTGCGATTTCGCGGGAATCAAATGCGATACGATCGTCGGTACCTGCCGCGGGGAAGGGCATGCATGGAATATGGTCACATTCTCCGACGGAACGGAGCGGTTTATTGACGTGACGCTTGATACGGGCGATTACCGGATCCTGTTCACGAAGAATTTCATAAAAGAATATAAATACTGACATTGAAATATTGACTAAGAATTTTGGCATTGACGGAAATGTTCAGAGACGGAGTTTTTAGAAATGGCTAACAAAAGTTTGAAGATCAGGCTTACGGCACTCATGTGCATGGCGGCGGTCCTGGTAGGGACGATCGCGGCGTTCTGGAGCACGGGGACATTGACCGTGTCCGGAAGCGGGGAAGAAAAAACCGAATTTGATACGTACGCCGAATCGAGCATGACGGAAACAAAAACGCTGAACAGCGGCGATGCTGTCGAAGTGCAGTTCCATACGCTTGCACCGACGGTCAGTTTTAGCATTGTCCCGGAAAGCGGAGACAGCGGCTGCGAATTCACGGTCGAACTGTTCAGGTGGGACGATAATATTAAAAAGACGCTGCGCGGGAGCGTGCTTCACAAGTGGACCGTTTCGGAATGGGCGGAAACAGGCGGGATCTATATCGATTTTACGGTTCTTAGCGGCGGTGCGCTCGAAGCCGGTGAATATGTGCTGAGGTTCAGGCTGGACAATGGCTCCGGCGTCGTGCTGAAGCGCTACAGGCCTTCCGTGAGAGGGATCAACTGCTTCGAAAACGAGTATCACGTGTACGGTTCGTACATCGGAAAGATCGTCAGTAAAGACCCGGTGGACAAGCTTCTTACTTTCCATTCGCCCGAGGCCAATATCGAGTACCACACCGCGCCGCCTGAATGGACCGTGCCGGAAGACAGCGCCATCGCGCAGATGGACGTTGACCCGACGCAATGGACAGCAGTCGACGGCCTTGGCCGCACGCTCCCTGACTATTCATCCGTGGGCGGCAATAAAGAGCGCAAGGTCGGTATGTTTTACTGGACATGGCACTATGCGTGGATGCGCGCGGTTCCGTGCAGCGTCACCGAGGTGATCAAAGGCCATCCGGACGCGATCAATGATTTTGACCACGAGATCTGGAAGCAGAACGGCTCAGGTTACTTTTGGGACGAACCTTTGTTCGGTTATTACACTGAATATGACGATTACGTGCTCAGGAAGCACGCGGAGATGCTGGCGGATGCAGGCGTGGATTTCGTGCTGTTCGACTGTACCAACGACGACGCTACCTGGGAACCTGGTTATATGAACCTGCTCAAGGTCTGGTCGGAAGCTCGCGCAGACGGCATAAAGACACCGCAGGTCGCTTTTATGCTGAACTTCGTCTGGAGTCCGACGGCTACCGTTTCTTCTCTGCGCCAGATATACGAGAAGATATATAAGGACGGAAAATATCAGGATCTGTGGTTTTACTGGGAAGGAAAGCCGCTTGTGATGTCGCATAACGGTCTTGACCCGGAAGATACATATCAGGCCGAGCTGTCAAATTTCTTCACTTTCAAGGCCGGTATGGGGTCCTATTTCGGAGGCGATATGGACGACGGATGGTGGGGCTGGCTTCACGTCTACCCTCAGTCGGTGTACAGAAACCCGGACGGCAGTGCGGAGTATACCACAGTCGGTGTGTCGCAGAACGCAGACTATGAGACGATGACTCTGTCCGCGATGAACGGCGAGCATATCATGGGCCGCAGCTTTTCGATGCAGCCGGATTATTCGTATTCGTACCTGTACGCAGGGAAGAAGATCGTGTGCAGTTCGGATATGGATGATGCGATATTATACGGTATCAATTTTCAGGAACAGTGGGACTACGCTCTCAAGGTCGACCCGGAAATAATCTTTGTGACGGGCTGGAACGAGTGGAATGCGGGCCGCAGCGTGGAATGGTGCGGTGTCCCGAATGCGTTCCCGGACGAGTTTACCGACGAGTATTCACGTGATGTTGAGCCGACAAGAGGGAGACTGAAAGACCACTATTACTACCAGCTCGTTGCCAACATCCGGCGCTACAAGGGAGTCTCGAAATACAATGCGCAGCAGAAGACATTGACGATCGATGTGGGCGGCGATCCGTCGCAGTGGGACGATCCGTCTATTGTGACGTACAATCACTATACGAACAATACGTACGAGCGCGATATTGACGGCTGGGCGACAACGCATTACACAAATTCCGGCACGCGCAACGATATCAAGACGGCGAAGGTGTCGTACGATAGTAAAAACGTGTATTTTTACGTTGAGACCGTTGACCCGATAACTTCGTCAGGTGATGAAAACTGGATGCGCCTCCTGCTCGATACGGGCGAAGCCACAAAGGATCATACGGATTGGGAAGGATTCGAATATATCCTTAACCGCGTGTCTCCCGCCTCCGACGGTCTCGTTCTGGAGCGGAGCACCGGGGGCTGGAACTGGGAAGAAGTCGGACACGTTGATTACAGCGTTTCGGGCAATGTGCTTCAGGTGGCTGTACCGCGCAAACTGCTGGGATTTGGTTCCGGAAGGCTCGATTTCAACTTCAAATGGTGCGACGCGAACCTGGCGGACGGAGATATATTGACGCTGTACACGGACGGTGACGCGGCCCCGGGAGGAAGGTTCTGCTTCCACTTTACGACAAAGACACGTACTCCGGCAGAATCACGCAGGCTGACGGTAATAACAGTCTGCTCAGCGGCCGTAGTACTTGCAGTTGCGGCGGTCGTTACGCTGATCGTTATTAAAAAGAAAAAGGGAAAAAAAGTCGGCGCCGAGGCGGCGTGACAGATCCGGTTTAAATAAAGAACACTATAACTGCACCGGGGAAGCGGAATTCTGCGTCGATACGCGAGCCGCTTCCTGTTTTTTTGACATCTCCGTCACCGATCACCAGCGGATCGCCAAGGACAGGCGAAGAAATGTTATAGCTGTATTTTCCGCCGAGATTCGCGAACAGGCATACGATACCTTTGCCGTTTTTGCGGTTGATTTTTTCGTGCACTTCGAACACATCGCCCGGTTCGCCGTAGACCACCGGATACGCTTCGGTTATATCATCGCGCACCTGTTTGTATAGTGAAAGGACCGAATTTATAAAATCGATGCCCTCGTCCGAAACGCCCGGAAGATCGCCCCAGATACCGTTCTGACCGAGCATCAGGGAAGCGAGATTAACGAGCTGCGAACTTTTCGGATCATCGGGGAGGTAGTGCGTCATCATCAGCACCGACGGGATCCATTTGTCATAGCACAGCGTACGCCTGCAGATCCATGTGCGCGCAGGACCGGGATTAACAAATATGTTTGACCACTGATCGGGCGGCACGCTTATGTCGAAGCAGGGATAGTACGGGCCGTTGTTAACGGCAAAAAACTTGCCCGAAGACAGGAAACCGAGACCGACGTAGCGGTCGCATTCGGTTATGTCCATATCGACAATTGCGTCCGGCACCGCTTCGCATATTCGGTCAACGATCTTCGACATATATAGGCCCATCCGGAAGCTGAAATTATCGCGCCTCTCTTCCTGCGATGCGTCAACAGTCCCGTGCATATGCCCCGGATCGTCGCAGCCGTACATACTCATCGCGTCCCACTTGAAATATCTGACTCCGATGGTTCGCGCAAGATAAATGAGGCGGTCCGCAAAGTCCTTCCAGTAGGCCGAAACGGGGCACATTTCGAAACTTTCCTCCGTCTCCCATACAGGATGGGGCTGAGGCTCTCTGCCGCCGGAACAGGCCTTATCAGCCTCGTGGCGGCGAAGTATTTCGCTCGAGACCGCGGCCGCAAACGAGAACCAGAGGCCAAGCTTCATGCCTCTCTCTTCAAGCATGCGTGAAATGTGGCGCATTCCGGCGGGGAACTTGCCCGGGTTAACATTCCAGTCTCCGGTCTTTTCGAACCAGCCTGTGTCGATCACGAAAACGTCAACGCCCATGCGGTGCGCGATCTCGATTTCCTGCCCGATACGCTCCTGGTTCATTGACGTCAGATAATTCTGCCTGTTGTAAAATTTGTTGCGCTCCTGGAACGCCCATGTGTTGTAGAAAATGTACGGCTTGCGGCTCTCGGTATTCAGGGTGCAGTAATGCAGCTGGAATTCGCGGTACGCCTTAGCCAGATCGTCGATAGTCCCTTTTACCGCCCCGAACTGGAACCAGACCGTCTCGTACGGCTCATCATCAAGCGGGCAGCCGGACCAGTAATTGCCCTTCACCGCGCAAAGCTTGAAGCCGCTGCTTTCGCTGTCTGCCGTGATGCGCGAAAAACCTATGTATTTATCCGGATATGTGGAACCGTGCTCGTAGGCTGTCAGAAAAGCATTGCCGCCGGAAACGCCCGCCAGTATCGGACCCATGATAACGTCTTCGTGCTCGAACGCATCGAATTCGGTGAGCTTGTACGCGTGCTGGACCGAGTCGTACGTCGAAAAACGCACTTCGGTGAGTTTATCCGCCGGAGCGCCGCACGTGAAATATGTGATATTTTCGCCGCCGGTCTTAGTCAGTTTCGCGGGCTTTCCGGATGTAAGAACGTATCTGAACCGCACTATCGGTGTACTTTTGCACACTCTTAAAATAACGGACAATCCGAATCCTTCTCCGAACGCTCCGGTCAATGTTATTTCTTCGATTTTATTATTCAGGAACCGCCTGCTCTGAAGGTCGAGCTCCTCCGGCGCGGCGGAAACGTTGATCCCGTTTATTTCAAACGACGGCCAGGCGAGCGGCAGCTGCGTTGTCGAACCGCGTACGGTGTAAGTGAACGCCAGGCTGCCTCCGGCGAAAAGATCGTAATAATCGTTCGAAATATGGTATTGTTTCATAACTTTTCCCCTCACGCAAACGGAACGACGCCTTCCACCGCATCGGCAGGAGAGATGCGCTTATCACCATCGTCAATATCGATCAGCATATATCTGTCGTTGCCCATCATAAGTTCTTTCATATAGCTCAGCTGCCGAAGCCCGTGGCGCGTCTCGATACGCTCACGCATAGCGCTTCGGTCATTGTCGCTAAGAGCATATATGAGGTCAACGCTCGCCTGATCCGCTGCGAGTATGTCGGTGGAGGCAACGATACCGATGTTCGGCGTAACGACCGGCATTGCCGCGCAGCCCTCGCAATCACACGAAACAGACATATTGCGCATCACGTTAATGTAAGTGATCTGCTTTCCGAAATGGTCGACCGTCGCCTTCGCAGACTCGGTCATCCGCTCCATAAACTCCTCCGCATTGATGTCCCACATATCGTCCTGGCCGGGCGTGGTATGGATCATCGCTTTACCGATGCGGCCGTCTGCGCAGCCGATGCCGAGGTTCTTGTTAGAGCCGCCGAATCCGCCCATCGTGTGCCCTTTAAAGTGCGTCAATGCCACCAGCGAATCGTAGTTCAGCAGGTGACTTCCGACGGTCATGTGGTCAAACCATTTTCCGCCCTGTACGGGCAGGTCAGCCGTGCCTTCTTCGTCCATGATGTCAACGTCCGTAAACGCTGCCCAGCCGTTTACTTCGAGCGTTTCCCGGTGCTGCTCCGTGGTGTAGCGGTCGCCCTCGTAATACGAGTTGGTCTCGACGAGCCGCGCGCCATTGAGCTCAGTTTCCAGCAGCTTCCTGACCCACTCGCGGGGGTTAATATTCGGGCCGTTCTTTTCGCCGGTGTGGAGTTTCACGGCAACGCGCCCCCTGATATTTCCGGCGACTCTCCGGTAGATCCGTGCGAGGCCTGCCGGCGATAGATCGCGCGTGAAATAGACGATCGATTCATTGCCCTTGCGCCGTGCATACGGAACGTAGCGGTCTCCGTTTTTGCCGGGCCGCGGTTTTTTTGAACTTGATGATCTGCAGTCTGCCATGGTGCGTGACCTCGCTTTTTTCGTTTTTCGATGGTTTAATTATACCTGGAATGCGATCCGCGGTCAATCATCCGTTTTACTGCGATGCATCGGTTTTGATTCTATCCGTCAGTATGGTATAATTTATATATAGATTTATTTTTGCCGGGATTTGTGACCCATACGGATCGTTTTACGGGTATAATAGTGAACGTTCATCGTATCAATACCCGCCCGACCTGTATGGGGCGGATATAAAAGGAGAGGTCAATGGAAGACAGTATTATCACCGGCCTGATCGCCGAGCGTAACGAAGCAGGGCTTCAGGCTGCAAGGGAAAAATACGGTAAATACGTTGAGACCGTTGTCGGCAACGTTCTAAGTGACGTTTCGGATGCGGAGGAATGCGTAAATGACGTTTTCCTCGGGGCCTGGGATGCCGTGCCGAGAGCATTGCCGTCGAATCTTAAATTCTTCCTTGCCAAACTGGCGAGGGAGAAAGCCATCGATCGTCTGAGAAGCAATTCCGCTCAGAAACGTGGCGGAAAAGTCAGCTTCGTGCCCGAGGAGGAACTGGATAAAGCACTTTCCGGTTCTGTTGTGTCCGACCGGATCGAATCGGCCGAACTGACTGAACTCATAACAAATTTCCTGCGCGGGCTTGAGGGGCAGGAAAGGAATGTTTTCATAAGAAGATACTGGTATTTCGACGCCATAGAGGACATTGCGCAGAGGTACGGGTTCGGAAAGAGCAAAGTGAAAATGATGCTGAAGCGTATGCGCGACAGATTGGCCGCCTATCTCAAGAAAGAAGGATACTGAATGAAAAGCGATAAAATAATAGACGCGATCGGAAATATAAACGAATCGATGATAAGCGCGGCTGACGCGGATATCTCCGCCGATACGGCTTCTGCAAACGGATTTGCATCCGGTACACGGAGAACGGCAGGCGAAAGACGCGGAAGAAAAACCGGAGCGATAGCAGGGATCATTGCCGCCGTGGTTGCAGTTGCCGGGATCAGCGCCGGTATCATTCTGGGGTACAGAGCAAACCGCGGGCATGATAATCCTGCAATCATTTCTGCAACGGATGACGTGCACGGAACACAAACTCCCGCCGCCACGTCTGTATCGGCTCCAACCGCTATACCCGTAATAACCGGCGACGCAGCGATCGCGCCTTTGAAAACGCTCTGGTATGAGATCGACAATACCGGTTTGACTGTCCCGATGACGTACAAAGAGTTCCTTTCCGGCCTCGGTAAGATGGATGACGAAGGCAGGCCGCTGCTTAAACTGTTGGGCGATCCCGCGGAGATCCCCGATGATCAGTCAGGCAAGTATGAGTTGGAAAGTGTCGGATTTACCGGGCGGTTTTACCGCATATTTTCGCCCGACGGCTCAGAATTGGAGCGGAACGTTGTTCAGTATATGTTATTTAAAAACATAAACGGAGCGCCTGAACCTCTCGGCATTAAGATCGGCGACAGCATCGAAACGGTGTTGACGAAACTCGGCATAGGGGAGCTTGCCGAAAACGTCTGGGAAAGAGGGAAACGGACATTTGCCGCGGAAGTGGACGGCACAAGGCTCGAGGCGGATCTTATCTGCGAAAAGCATCGGGATTTTGAGGATCTCGGGCTTGCGGTCACTTTATTGATCCGAATGGAAGAGGCGCTGGGTGACGGCAGGTATCATGCGAAAAATATGAGTTTCGCATTCGTGGAGGAACCCAACGTGCTGCTGTCGTGGACGGTAATGGTCGTTCTCGATAAAGACGAGTACAGAAGCCTGCCGCTCAACATTCCTACGCCAGCTCCGGCGACGGCAACGCCCGGACCCACCGAAGTGCTGAAAGACAATACGTTCAGCATCGGATTCGTTGACAATAAACTCCACATCACCGATCCGACGTATGAAGTATCGGTATATCTGGCCGGTACGCGGGCTAACAACAACGAGGACAATAAACTTATTGCCTTCTTCAAGGACGCACTCGAAGGCAAAGCGCTGGATGACACGTATCCTTTCAACGTAATAAAATATACGGTAAGCCAGGGCCATTACAACTACCGGCTGGTGCCGTACGGATCCGATTCCGGATATGATCTGTATTTCCAATACGGCTCCACGACGCAGGAGATGTGGATCATCAATTCCGCCGACAATACGTGCGTAGGAAGCATCGCGTTTACGGACGAAGAATACATCACTTTGTACTACGCCATCTCGGACGCCGCGTTCAAGGTCAACGGAGATATGCTTCTGAAAGACGGCGACCCCGTTAAAATACGCATAACCGACCGTAAATACAACGAAAAATGGCTGTACTCCTCCGGAGAGATCGAGCGCATGAAACAGCTGATCTCCAATTTAAGGATAACCAGTATGACTGAAATAGATCCGTCGGACGGGATATTCAGCTGGGAATATGCACTCAGATTTTATTACGCCGACGGTTCTGTGAGCGAGTTCAAGACGAACGGCTACACCTTGTGGACGGTCGACAATAAAACGTTGTGTCAAGATTCCTCTGACGCGTCGCTGTTCGAATTCTTCGATTCATTCGCAGACGAGACCGGGATCCAGCCTGACGTCGATATACCGGTCAATGAATCGCCCTTTGTTATTGCCCGCACGGGTGATACGTTCCGGTTCGAGCGCATTGACACGGTACCGAAAGTGGTGTTGAATGCGACCGCATACAACAGCGGAAAGACACTGGACAATACGAACGGCCGTATAACCGAATTTGTCCGCGAACTGCTCGAAGGAAAGCAAATAAATATTCTGAATCAGACCAGGCCCCAGATGACGTACTGTGAATTCTGGCTCGATTTCATCCCGGAGGACGGCAGCAGCCTGTACGGGTACAGGCTGGCGTACAATTTCAAGTACAGAACGCTGAGGGTCACAGATCTTACGGAGGACAACACGTTCGCTAACGTTCCGATCACCGATGAAGAACTGGGAGAACTGGTCGCATTTCTGTTCGGGTCAACGGCTCTTGATCTGCCCGATGCGTCCGGGATCAGGAGAATCGACATAACCGCCACGTTCCTCAATAAGGAAGTCAACAGCGTTACGCTTACGGATCAGGACGGGATCGGATCACTGATGAGCATGTTCAGCTCACTGAAACCAATCGTTTCGGAGACAGGCAAAAGTTCTATTGACGCCTATGAGATATACTATTATGATATCTGGTGTACGGATAACACGCTGTGGAAAGTAAAAACGTACGGATCAGTTATCGAGATCAGCAAAGGGCAGGAAACGAAGAACTATTATATATTCCTTTGCGACTATGAAGCGTTCTATCCTGCACTGGAACTGATAATCCCGGTAAACTGATACTTTCGTGAATGTACTCGGAAGTGACCGTATCTGACGGAGGGGCGGTATTGAATATGAACAGCTGTTTTAAAA
>JAGADO010000054.1 GCA_017613535.1 Clostridia bacterium
AGAGGCGGGTTTCAGCAAGGGTGAGTTTAGCTCGTGAAACCCGCCTCTGTACCCCGTTCCGCCTCCCATTGCATCTCCCACATTCTACCTCGCTTTTTTTCTTATTTTGACACAAAAACGACAATAAAGCAGGCTATAATTGCCAGCGAGAGGTGAAAACGATGCCAAAACTTAACAACAACCACTATATACATAGAAATAAAACGATCGTAAAAACAGCTTTGAGCATGATTGCGATTTTGTTGACCGCCGCGTTGATTATGACCGGATGTGCCAGCCAAGGAAAAGACGTTGCCCCGGAAGAAGGTGTCACCACCGACAGAATCACTCAGGAACAGACCACACCTCAAGCAACAACATTGCCCGATCCGTCTGTTGACCATCCCGTAACGACCTCGGATTTCTCAGTCACAACAGCCGCCGGCGAAACGGTTGTCGCCGATTATTCGGACGGAAATGCTGCAGAAGTCACCTATACGATCACTGCATCCGGAGAATACTATATAAGCGGCCTGCTCGAAAACGGCCAGATCGTTGTAAATGTGCCCGATACGGAAGCCGACGCCGGCACAGTAAAACTGATTTTAAACGGCGCCTCGATAACATGCGAAACCAGCGCACCGATATGCGCCATGAGCGCCGAAAAAATTGAGATCGAGGCAGCAGAAAGCACATACAATACAATAACAGACGCGCGCGGCGAAGCCCCGAACGAGGCTCTGTCCCCCGTTTCCGAAAACGACGCTCTGTCCACCGTTTCAACCGTTCCAACCGCCGCGATCTACGCGGAATGCGACCTCAAAATAACGGGAGAAGGAACGCTGATCGTTGACGCCGGATACGACGACGGCATAAAAACGAAGGACGACCTGACGATAAAAAAAGTCACGCTAAAAGTAACAGCCGTCGGAAACGCACTTAAGGGGAACGACTCGGTCACGATCGACTCCGGGAACCTTATATTGATCTCGACGGGCGCAGACGGAATAAAAACGTCGTCATCAGATGTCTCTGCAAAGGGAAATCAGCGCGGAACGATCAGCATAAACGGGGGACAGATCGACGTTTACGCCGCAAAAGACGGGATAAGCGCAGCATATGACGCGGTGATTGCCGACGGAGCAACGATCAATATCTTCACCGCCTCATACTCAGATTACGGCGACGAAAACACAGGCACGAAAGAAATGTACCTGATTGTCCCCCGCTCCAGCTACTCGAACTCGAACGACTACTATGCATACTTCTATAACGACAGCACGGACGCCGACGGCGGATGGAACGGCGTTTGGGCCAAATGCACGTACGAGACCATGGTCTACAGCGGCAGAAGCGCGTCGTACTACGGACTGAAATTCAAATTGCCGGCAAATTACCAGAACGTCAAATTCTGCGTTGTCAAGGCGGGCACCACGCCGGACGGAAGCAATATTGACGGAGCAACGGAGGGCGAACCGGTCAGCACGTCGATGAACGCTTACCTGATATCATCGATAAAATCGGGAGTGATCGACGGAGACTGGGTCATGCTGAGCTCCGGATCGGGCGGGTCGGCCAAAACCACGTACTCGTCGAAGGGCATCAAAGCGTACAACGAAGTGCGGATCGATGGCGGCGTTGTCACCATATTAAGCGGCGACGACGGCATCCACGCGAACAGTGACTCGGTCCTGGAGAACGGCAGCAGCGGCGCCGGAAACGTCACGGTCTCGGGCGGAACGGTGAACATAACCTCGGCCGACGACGGAATTCACGCGGACAACGTACTTACCATCAGCGGCGGAACGGTGAACATTTCCGAGTCATACGAGGGCCTCGAGGGCAATACGGTCAATATTGCCGGCGGTTCGACGTTCATTTACGCCAGCGATGACGGCATAAACGCATGTCGTGGCTCGTCGACGCCTCTCGTCAACATCACCGGCGGCTATCTCGATGTCACCACTTCGTCGGGCGACACAGACGGCATCGATTCGAACGGCAATATAACCGTGAGCGGCGGGTTCGTGATCGTCAAGGGCGGCAGCAGCCAGGGCAATGTGGCTGGTTCGATCGATGTTGACGGTTCGGTCAAAGTCACCGGCGGAACGGTCGTTGCCCTCGGCGGGATCTGCGAGACTCCCTCATCCGGCTCGGTCAACACCTATATCAGCAGCGGTACTTCTTTCTCCGCCGGGTCGTATTCGTTGGCCGCCTCCGACGGCAGCGTCATCCTTTCCTTCTCATTATCTGCCAGTTATTCGTCGTGCTGGATCGCCTCTGACGGCCTTTCGCTGAACGGTCAATACAAACTGACCTGCGGTTCCGACGTCGTTCTTGAGTGGACGCAGTCGTCAACGTCTGTCGGTTCTTCGGGCGGCTGGGGCGGCGGTCCCGGCGGATGGGGCGGCCCCGGCGGGCGCCCGTAATAAGGCTGAAACGGGGTACATGAAACGGGGTACAGAGCGGCGTTTCTTGTTATATTATGCTTTATTTGACGCAAAAAAAGCAATGGCTCGCAAGAAACGCCGCTCTGTACCCCGTTCCACCTTGACACAAAAAGCGTTTTAATGTATCCTATGCCCGAACCCATAAAAAGGCAGGAAAAACAGAAATGACGCAGTACAAAAAAACACACAAACCGCAAAAAGCGGCAAAAGTGTTGTGCACGGTGTTGTCGGCAATATTGTTGACCGCAGCTGCAGGAGGATGCACGATGCAGCAAAACAAAATCACGGCAACCAAAGAGGAATTGACCGCAGCGAATACCAGAGCGAAAACCAATACGATGCTGATCGGCTGCTGGATACCGCCGAGACCGCACCAGATGACGACTGCGGAAGACGCGAACGCGCGGATGGCGGAACTGAAGGAATCCGGGATCAACTGCATATCGACGCACCACAGCGACCTGAGCGACATGGGATTCCTGGAAAGAACGCTTGACGCAGCCGCGGCCAACGACGTGAAAGTCATCATCGAGCTCGGAACCGACTTGTCCGAAGCCGGAATACAATCGAACCTGGCATATGTGCGCAAAACGATGGACCATCCCGCCGTGATCGGATACAACCTCTTTGACGAGCCCGGTGAATCCGGCGCAGTAGCATTGACCGACGAACTTGCCCGCATCCGCGAAATCACCGGCGACGGCAAACTCCTTATGATGAATATGCTGCCTAATTATGGCCCCCAGTCGCTGATGGCACCCGTTATTGCCGACGGCCTCACGTGGTATCAGACGTACCTCGACACATTCCTGAAAACAGGCACGGAAGCGTTGTCCTTCGACTTCTACCCCTACTCCGCAAACTCCGCCGGCGACGATGGCGCGCTCTGCCGCATGCTCGACAATCTGTCGGATATTGCCATTATGTCGCAAAAATATGACGTCCCGGCATGGGGGTTTTTGCAGGATTCGTCGTGGAACGGCATGCGGACCCCCGGTGACAGCGAACTTCTGCTGATCTCACACCTGCATCTGATTTTCGGCCTCGAAAGTTACTCTTATTTCCTGTACGCGCAGACTTCGAACGGCGCCGAGGGCACTTTTGCAAGCATGCTGCACTGGGACAACGTTCTGACCGACACTTATTACCGGGTCCAGCGCAACAATGAGCGCATAGGCGGAACGGGGTACAGATTCCTGTCTTATCGCCTTAAGGGCTTCCTGACGAACGGCCTCAGCCGCTCCGATTTTGCGGATTCGATCAATAAAAAGCTGCGGCTTTCGCGCGACAGCAGGCTGAAGAGTGTTGACGCGGATCTCGATGTGCTCGTGGGTGTGTTCGAGGGGCGTTCCGCGGAGGAGAATGCTGCACGCGGTTATGCCGACGACCCGGCGGCGAAGGGCTTTTATGTGCTGAATTTTGATAGATACAACTCGAATCGCGTTACGCTGTTTTTTGCGGGGTCAACGCCTTATACGGTCTGGGGCCCGGATGGTATCGAGGCGATGGGCGTTGGCGATTCGGTTTCGTTTGAGATCGGCGAGTGCGATGCGCGTTTCGTCGAGCTGCGTACTTTTTTTGAGGCGGACGGGCAATAACTTTTTGATTCGATGCTTGTCCGGGCTGTTTTCGGTTTTATTTTAGTGCCCGCCGGATGGCCATCCATTCGGCGAGCTTTTTTTCGTACGTCATTCCCGCGTTGGCCGCGCTCGAGCTGGGCAGGCAGATCGCGTCAATGCCCGTCTGATCGCGCAGGTACCAGTTGTACCCTTCCAGCGCCTTTTTGCCGTTGACGAAAACGTGCCCGATCCGCGTGTTTTTGATCCAGTCTATATTGACCCCCTGCGACGTCCCCCGCCGGATGCTCGCATCGCTCGATCCGCTGACCGCTGCGCGGCCGAATACGTCCCAGAGGGCAATTCCGTTGTCGAGCAGCATTTGCTTTTTTTCTTCGACCGTGCGCGGCGGTGTTTCGCGCCCGCATACCTCCCCGATCAGACGCCAGAACTGGTTCGTCGGGTGGGCGTAGTAAAACCCGAGTTCGCGCGATTTTTGCGATGGCAACGTTCCCAGGATCAGCACTTTTGATTTGCTGTCGTAGATCGGTTCAAACGGGTGGTCGATCGAAACGGTTGGAGCGGATGGAGTTGGAACGAGGGTTGGAACGGGGGACAGTGCCGCGTTTTTTGAAACGGGGGACAGTGCCGCGTTTTTTGCTAAATATTGCTTTGACATTGTAGTTAAAAAGCTGTTTTTCTAAATTGCCTTATAAGGCGACCTTAGTATCGCTAAAACTGAGATTCCGGGTCAATCCGCTTTCCCGGCAGAGCCAAACAGGCAGATCTTGCGCATAACCTCCGCCTTAATTGCCGCCGTCTTGCGCTGGCGCACGGACAAGTAATCGAGCCCGTCGGCAATGGCAGTGCGCATCGCCTCCATACCGGCCAGGCAAAGGTCGGTATGGACATTGACCTTAGCGACCCCGGCGGAAATTGTCGACCTGAAGTCCTCGTCGGAAAGCCCCGAGCCGCCGTGCAGCACAAGAGGCACGGCAAGTTTCGCCCTGATTGCCCGGAGCCGCTCGATGTCCAGCTTCGGCTTCTCCTTGTAAACCCCGTGCGCCGTGCCGATCGCCACCGCGAGCGCATCCACGCCCGTCTCTTTCGCGAACCAGACCGCCTCCTCCGGCGTCGTGTACATGCCGCTCTGCCCGCCGTCGCCATCCTGCGCAAGCCCGACGTGCCCGATCTCGCCCTCCGCGCTCGCCCCGAGACTGTGACAGATCCGGACGATTTCTTCCGTCTGCTGCAGGTTCCGGTCAATTTCTTCCGCCGAACCGTCGTACATTATGCTGGTGAAGCCGAGTTTCAGCGCCTCCATGCACCGTTCGAATGACAGGCCGTGGTCGAAGTGGACAACGACAGGCACGCTTGCCCTTTTTGCAGCCGCGATCATCGACGGGGCAATCAGTTTTAGTTCGCCGTATGGCAGCAGCACTTGCGCGGTTCCGATGATCACAGGGGCTCTGAGTTCTTCCGCTGCAACGATGACCGCTTCGAGCATATCCGTGTCCGTGGCGTTGAAGTGCCCGACCGCATATCCGCCTTTTTGCGCTTTTGCAAGAATATTCCTCAAATCAGTAAGCATTTTACAAAAATCCCTTCATTTTTTTACTTTTTTCATTTGCCGCCCCGATTCCGAATCCGGTCTCTGTCCCCCGTTCCACCTGTGGAAAAACCAGGCTCTGAAAACCAGGCTCTGTACCCCGTTCCACCTGTGGAAAAACCAGGCTCTGTACCCCGTTCCGCCCGTTCCGGCGTTCCGGTTTCGGCTTATCTAACGATGACGCATTCGATCCCGAGCGCGTCCGCGATCTTCTTTATCGTCGCGGCCCGGTGCCCGACACCGAGCGCGTAATGATGCGTTGGCCCCTCCATGACCCAGCGCTTGACAAAATCACGCGTATCAGGCGCAAAAAAGCCACGCGTATTCGTATTGCCCGTAGGCGGGATCGGCCCATGCTCCGACGAGCCCTCGCCGACAACAAATTTAAACCCGGAAGCCGTCTGCGTAATGCCGAAAATCGTGATCGGCCCCTCCTTAAGCTTAAACTCCACCGACGCACCGGACCCTGGCTTGCCATGGTACTTCCTCAAACTGCGCACCACGGGCTTGCCCTCCGCGACGGCAATATGATGCGGCCCGTCATGACCTACAAAAATAAAATTCTCCTCGAAATCAAACGGATGAAACTCCGCAAAACTGCCGCCCATCCCCAGCCGATCCATAATAAACATCGCGATCAGCGTCTTGACATCGAACTCGCCGCACATCGGAACCCCCTCCGCGTTAAGCAAAGAATTGCCCACGATCAGCGAACTCACGATATCACGGTGCTCCGAACCCGGACGGCCGTTGTAATAATACGCGAGCCCCGACAAATCATACTTCTCCACGAACCGGTCGAGCGCCGCAGCCGTACGCGCAGATTTGGCGAGATCGGTCTCTGTGAGCCGTTCCGTCAACGGGTCGGAGACCGGGTCGGGGGTGTCGAAAAGGTCAAGGATCTGCTTCTTTTTGAGCGCCGTTTCCGCGTCGGTGACCGAAGCCGCGACCTCCAGCAGGTCGTCAACCTCCAAAAGAGGAACGTGGACGCCGAACGCGGCGGAAATTGCCGTCGGGTCGGCATGCATATCGTACATCGCCTCGAGAACGTGCCCCATTAGCCCGAACCGCGCGCCGTGCAGGTCGTGCAAGACCTTCGCGATATCGCACCACTCGCCGATCTCCGCCTGAGCGGCATTGTCCCCGTACAGCGTCCCGATGATCACGTCCGATACCCGCCTGCCCATCCTAACCGCGACGCCCGTAAACTCCGGGACCGAGCAGATGCAATCATTCTCGAGTTGCTCCCGGGTGTTGGCCCTGGTGTAGTCGAGGTGTTTGAGCGGCTGGAGCGCGACAAGGACGACCGGCATCTCTGCTTCGCGTATGACGGGGGCAAAGACCGAAGACGTCGCGTATGTGAGCATGTTGCAGAACAGCACGTCAACACCGTCGCTTTTAACGCGGCGGGCAACGTCGTACGCTCCTGCATTTGTGTCGATCATTCCGTAGTCAACGATTTTTACGCCAAATTTGCTGACGATCCGTTTCAGTTCTTCGTGGTATTCGAGCAGCTTCTCCCGGAGCCCCTCGAACTGGCCCCAATACACCGCGTGCCCGACGCCGAAAATCCCTACCGTGCCCGTGCGCGGCCTCTTCCTCTTAATAAGTTCAACATCCCGAATCATGTCTCTGTACCCCGTTTCCTGTGGAAAAACCGGAAAAACCGGTCTCTGTACCCCGTTCCGCTGTGGAAAAACCGGTTTCTGTACCCTGTTCCGCCTTTTTTAAAATGTCGTAAAATGTGTTCCGCAACCCGGCAATGTACGTGTCGTGGTTCGCAGGTGTGTGCTGGTGCATGTAAACGAACCAGACGTCATCGCGCGGCGAAACAAAAAACCACGTCCCCAGCGCGCCGGACCAGCCCCACTCGCCAACGGAGCCGGAACCCGAAGCGGCAGGCTTGTCCTGGACCCGCACACCAAAAGCAAAAGAATGCTCCGGACCGAAAATCGAATTGTCCGAGCCGGGAACGTTATAAAAGGCACGCTGAGGCACGCTGAGCTTGGCAGACGTCAAAAAAACCACCGACTCAGGGCTCAGGAGGCGGTTGCCCGGACGCAAAAACTCGGCCAGGAACAGGCCGTAATCACGCGCCGTGCCGACAAGACCCGCACCGCCGGACAATATCGCTTCGTCGTCGATGCCTTCGAACAGCGGGATCGGGACGGGCTTGGGCGGCAACGGAATACGAACGAACCAGCCATCCTCGAACGATGTGTTGTCCGCCAGGCGCGATTCGAGCTCCGGCGGCAATTTCTGCCTGAAAAACGTGCGGTTCATCCCCAGCGGCCTGAATATGTTGTCCTCGAAAAACCGGTCAAGCGACACGCCCGAAACCAGCTCGATGATTGCCCCCAGCACGTCGTGCGAAAGCCCGTACCTGAAACGCTCCCCCGGCTCGAATTCGAGCGGGACCGCGGCAAGCTCGCGCGCAAACTTCAAGTTGTCCCAATGCCTGCCCTCCCGCAGATCACTCCGCCAGCGCTCCGCCAGAGCAGCCGCCCCGCCGCTCTCGTCGTCAATCAAATATGTCAGCCCGGAAGTCATCGTGAACAGCATGCGCACCGTCATCGTTTCCGTCGCGGGCAACACCTTTCCGTCCTTATATACCGTCGCCCGGGCGTATTCTTCGATATAGCGGCTGACTGGGGCGTCAATGTCGATTTTTCCCTGTTCGGCGAGCATGAGCGCGGCGGTGACGGTGAATATTTTCGTCATCGAGTACAGGTGGAAGATCGTGTTTTCCGTGACCGGAGCATCGTCGCCGGCCCTCACCGCGCCTTCGTAATTCTCAAAAAAAACGCCTTCCCTGCCACCGCAGATGAGCGCGTTCCCCGACGAAAAGCCGTTGTCGATCACCTTTTTCTGTTCTGCTGCGAGTTTCTCCCAGCCGCGTTTTACCGCCATTCTCAGCCTCCTCAGCCTCCGCCGATTTTTTTGAAATTTTACCACTGCTGCAAAATCCCGTCAAGTGGAACTGGGTACATGGAACGGGGTACAGAGACTGGTTTTTCCACAGCTTTTTCCACAGGGAACGGGGTACAGAGACCGGTTTTTAGACCGGTTTTTTATCCGGGTTTGGAGCGGCTTTGGCTTGAGTGACATAATATGGCATAATGGTTACTAATATGGTGGAGATGGCGGCACTCGCGCTGGTGCATATTTGCACGCGGCAAGGCGCAGGGCTGCCGGGAGCAACGAAAGAAGGCGCGGAAAATGAAAAAAACGATATGCATAATGATAATCATCGCGGTATTGACCACGTGCTGCGCGTGCGCGATAAAGACGGGAACTGCAAAAAACCCCGAACCCGTCGGAACAAACTTTGACCCCGAAGCAGGCAAAAAATACGTTGCCTACCTGTATGTTGTCCACGCGACGGCAGACGGATTCGTCGGCGGCGGAGACCTCAGCGGCGAAACATACGTCATATATGACGGCGCAGACGAAAAATTCGGGCTGTTCAGCACCGTACGCGTCGTATTCGACGGAGCCGACTACATTGTCGAAACACGCACGACCGAAGACTACGTTACGAAGCAAACGATCTCCAAAGTAACGGAAGCCCGCCTGGCCAGCTACGAAAACAACGAACCGATCTACGACAAACCCATCATCTACCTCTACCCGGAAAAAGAAACCACCTGCAGCGTAAAACTTGACCTCCGTGGCGAGATCACCTGCGCCTACCCCGCTTACGGCGACGGCGGCTGGCAAAACTTCACCGCGTCCCCGGACGGCACGCTCACCTTCCCCGACGGCAGGCAATACTACGCCCTGTACTGGGAGGGCAACGGCGCGGTTGACGCCGCGTTCGATATGTCGAAGGGCTTTTGCGTAAAAGGCGAAGACACCGCGAAATTTCTTGCGGAAATCCTGCCGCGGCTCGGCCTCAGCGCAAAAGAAGCGAACGAATTCATAATCTACTGGCTCCCGCGCATGCAGGACAACGCGTACAACCTCATTTCATTCCAGGGCGAGGCGTACAAGGAGGTCGCGAAGCTGACAATCGATCCGGCGCCGGATACGCTGATCCGCGTGTTTATGGTGTTCCGGCCTTTACCGGCGGCAATCACGGTCGAGCCGCAGCTGATCACAACGCCCGAGCGCACCGGCTTCACCG
>JAGADO010000055.1 GCA_017613535.1 Clostridia bacterium
CATTTTATCGCATAATATACCGCATATACAAGCATCTCCACCGCAAAAAACGCGGCAATAACGACGAACGGCATTACGAAGGGTGCGATATTGGCGTCAATGATCCAGAACGGATCGCGGACAACGAAAAACCAGTTGAAGAAGTGAGAGTAACTGCCCGCCGTACCGTTGTAGAGGGTATTGCCGGCAAGAGCCCAGAGCGCCATCGCACAGACCGTTAAAAGGTCCTTCCAGCAAGTCCTGAAGTCAAGGGCATTGTCCTCGGATGCGAGCGTCACGACGCCGTACGCGGTCATTATTCCGTGGAACGTGAGAGTCTGCACTACGCGGTACGAAAGCGGATTTATCTGATACCACATCACGCCTGCGGGATAAAACAGATATATAAGGTTCGAAACGAGTCCCAGCAGCGCAAACTGCATCCGGAACCGCGAGAAGAAGCGCGTGTGGCGGCTTAAAAAACACATCACGCAAGTGGCGGTGCATACGTGGAATGGCAGTTTTTCTATGTCGATTGCTTCGTACGCGAATGGCATCAGGAAGAAGTCAAGCATATAAAGGCCGAACGCGGTATTGATCAAAACCCTGGCAGCCTTGACCAGCGCTTCCCTGCCATTTTTTCTCAGGGCAATAAATATCACGGCTATCAGCGTGATCGTCAGCAGAATATAACAGATGTGCCATATCCCGAAGCAGTTGAAGATCGCACCTTCCTTTTTATCCGAAAGCAATCCGTGCAAAAACCCGTACATTTAAACCTCCATCCGATCCATTATAACCTGAATAAACTCTTTCGCGCCCGGCTTCAGCTCGAAGATCACGATATAGCATATCCTCCTGCCGTCCCGTTCTGCCGTTTCAACATGCACTTTCCCGACCGCGGAACCGTCAAAACGCACGGCGCAGCCTCCGTCAACGCTGTCACGGTCAATATAAACGCACCCGCCGTCAACGACCGGTTCGTATTGCGTTATCAGGCGCTCGGTCACCGGACCGGAGCCGGTAAAATCGAAGCGGTCAATTATTTTGACCCCCTCTTCCGTCAGCTCGAATCTGCGCTCGCACGACCTCAGTTCCTCAGTCGGAAACGCGCCGGCAATATCCATCGAAAACACGTTGTCCGCGTACTTCACGTCTCTTGCCCTCATCGACCCGCCCTCGCGCTCGCACACACCGCCGAACGTGGGAAGATTATGCCCAAGCGCCGAACACTCGATATGATCCGTGTAACGCTGCGACGAAAAGTATTGACGCGAATACGGCCCAGCGCCGAGGTCGCAGATCAGCTGCCTGCCTCCTTTTGCAAAAATGAACGTGCCCACGTCATTCTGATTGTGAGGTTCGGAATTATTGCCGCCCTTTGCGGCGAAACCGTACCTCGGTGTTTTCCGGATATATATTTCTGAATCTTTTTCATAATACTCGCTGAATTCCGGCTCGTCGTCCGGCAGCATAAGCCCGGTATCGAGCCACGTATACGATCTTAAATGCGTGCAGAACCGCGCGCAGCCGTCATCAAAGAACGCATACTTCGGGTCCGGCACGCGTACTTCGTCCGGATACTCGTGTTTCAGGTAATGTATTATCCCGATAGGATAAGTAAACTTCTGCCCCGCGTCTGAAAAGCTTACGCAGGTGCCTCCGGACAGCCGTACCTTCTGCATATACGTCGCGACCGCCCTGACTTTAGGATCTTTAAAATGGTCGAACGCACCTTTCGTAAAGCGCCTCAGCATATCCGCGTACACGACGAAGAAGCTGAAGCCGTAGTTCCAGTACGCGCAGCCCTCGGTGCAGATACCGTCTGCACCGAACCCGCTGAGATAATGCCTCATACACAGTTCGAACGCTTCGAGCTGCGTATCAAACAGTTCGGACCGCATCAGCATAAATGTGCACGCCGTAGAACCGGCGCAGACCGCAGCCCAGTTACTCGTGACGTCTTCCCAAAGATACCTGTGATTTTTCGTGAACGGCGAGCCGTCAATAAACGGGTTTATTATCCGCCGGTCAATTTCAACCCTGATGCGGTCGCGGATGACGTTGTCGAGACGCCCGCCCATGAGGCAGTATATCTCCGAAAGCGCAAAACCCGTTTCGCACGCGAACAGGTCAAGGTGTACGTTGTTGTTCACGTTCGGGTCTGTCTGGTGCGCGGGCAGACACCACGTGTATTCGTCGCAGATAGCGAAGATCACATCCATCAGCTTTATGAGGTATTTGTCCTCTTCCGGATATATCACCGCGAGCAATGAACACGCGCCAAGCGCTTTCCGTCTTGCGAAGTAATCTCTTTCATATTGAGAACGGTCTCCTGTGGTCCAGAACAGCTTGAATTTGCTGTAGCTGAGCGCCGGTATCGAATCAGTTTCGCAATAGTTCCGCCATATAGTATTAAGCACTTTAAGGTGTTTTTCAAATGCTGGATTTATGCGGACTTCGGCCCAGAACGCCGGATCGGCCGCTCTGCCGATCAGATCCGAATCAGTACACTTGTCCGAGTTCATATCCATCCCCCCGAATAACGATTCTTCGATTGCTTGTGATGTAATTATACACCAAATCAGTTTGCAAAGCTATCTGTTTAATAATATAATTCCTTGTGAATAATAAGTTTTTCTCCGGAGGAAAATAATTATGAATAGTAAGACCCCCAAAAGATATATGCTTACATGGATCGGATCATTTGTCATTGCCCTCCTGTTCACTGTAGCTGGTATGTTCGCCAGAAAAGGCGTCCCTGATGCAGGGAAACGCGTATAACGGTCGTCTTATATAATGAGAACAGGTCCCTGACCTGCGACCGGCCGGAGAAAATCGATGCTGACAGAAGGAAGTTTGAACGCAAGCAAAAAAATAACAGACGAAGACATTATCCGGATGCTGGAGGAGCGTAACGACGCGGTGCTGCCGATACTTGAATCGAGATTCGGCGCAGGCATTCGGAGCATTTCGCGCGGAATTCTTGAAAACGAGGCGGATGCGGATGAATGTCTGAACGACGTGCTTTTGAAGCTCTGGAACAACATCCCGCCTAGCCGGCCGGATAATCTCGGAGCGTACGTTAAAGCTGTTGCGCGGAACAATGCGATCGATCGCTACAAAGCCCAGCGCAATGGCGGAAAGATCCCGCCGGAGAAGCAGGAGCCGCTTGAAAGCGCCGACAATATCGGTGTATGGGATATTGACCCTGCCGATAAAGAAGCCGTTGCCGCACTCATCGCGCAGTTTTTAAGAGGCGTCAGCCAGGAAAAGCGAAATTACTTCATCGCCAAATTCTATTACGGTATGAAGGAATCTGAGATCGCTAAAAATGCCGGCGTTCCGGAGGGTACAGTTTCGTCTGCTGTCAGCAGGATGCGCAAGGAACTGAAAAAGTTTTTGAAGGCAGAGGGAGTAAGATAATGAACGATCGCACGTTGAAAGAATATATGGAATATCTGCCCGAAGAGATGTTGTACGGTGCCGCGAAACTGGCCTCCCCTCCGTCCACAGCACCTGACAGTGCCAGCCAAAACGGGAGCCAGCCTGGTTTTTTCAAAAGATTGACCGGTTCCGCAGCATTCAGATATTCGGCTGCCTCTATTCTGATAGTTGTGTCGCTTGCCGCCGGAATCATACTGGCGATCAAGCTCGGACAACGCGAAAAACGGAACGATAAAACGGTCATTTCAGGTGAGACCGGAGTGCCGGAAGCCACCGCTGTCGTTACGCCTACGGATGTCCCTGCAGTGACTGAAACCGCCACTGCCCCGGCAAGTACCGAAACACCGACTGTTACGTCAGAACCCGAAGTTCCGACCGCGACAACGGCACCTGGTCCTGAAGCCGGACCGGAATTTTACGTCCCCGTCGATGCAGTACAATATGACGTTGTGATCGACACAGCCAAGGCCATCATTTACCCCGTATACATACCGGACAATATCAAATTATCCTCCGGCGGCAATGAAAGCAAAGGCTATTTCAACGTTCGTTACGAGCAGCTGATACCGCTTGTAGACAGCGATGACCCTGCAAGCAAGTACGACGGCACGTTTTACGTCAACGAGGTTTATCTGTGCGACGCGGTGAAGACTGAAAACACGATAACGCTCTCGGCCAGAAGTATATATATGTGGCTTGAATATACGTCCCAGGAAGCACTCTATGATCTGCTTTTTACCCTGAATCGAAAGGACCCGAACCCCCAGAGCGACGGTGTGAAAGGCCTGTATGCCCTGCTGAACGGAGTGACTTATGAAATTGGGTCCGGCACTTTCAAAAGCGCGCTGTTTACGCCCGTTGCGGTAAAAGAATTGACGCTGAATAACCGGAGCGGAAACTGGTTTCTGACGGGTCATTCAGGCTTTAATCTCTCCCAGCCTGCCTCCTCTTCCACATATTCCGCAATCCGCATTTCATACACGTATGACAATTCCGGCAGCCTCAGCAGCATCATTTCTGTCTCTTCAACCGAAAACGCTGAAAACGTTCAGGAAAGCTATTATGAAAACGGCGTGATAGCGCGTACTGTTACGACGTACGCATCGGGTATGATCGATGAATCGATCTACGGAAGCGACGGCTGTTACGCATACCACCGCAGAGTCGAGGGCAATAAAGAAACCGTTCGCGAGAATTATAAAAACCGGGACGATCTGCTGGCGTTCGTTGAGAAGGTCACGGTCTCGAACGGTGAATACACTGTCAATTATACCGAGAAACAGTATTATTATAAGACCAGACCCGATCCGGACGATTACGATTCTTCAGGTACTTATCTGGCCGGAGATGTTTATCTGTACAGCTATATCATAGAAAACAGCGATGCCGAAGGCTGGTCCCGAACCGAAACGATTTACTATATGAGCGGTGGAGTTCACATCATTCGCGAGTCAGGTTCCGGCACTGCTTATGCTCCCGCCGAATATGTGCGTTATTACGACGAAGAGGGCAATCTGTTAAAGGAAGAAGAGGAATATCTGTCCCTGTCCCCGGAAACATAACAGGCATCAACCTATTTATATCGCCCCGATCGCGGAATCCAGCCACGCCGCGCGCGCCGTAAGCCAATCCTTCAAAAACTGAATCTGCTTCTCGTATGTATTGACCTTTTTCATCGACGAAGGCTGGTAGCCCGTGCGCTCGTTCCAGATCGGCCAGCGGGTGAAATTCTCCTCCTGCGAGTACTCCAGAAGCTCCGCGTTTCGGTCGATCGACTCCATTGCCCGCGCCAGAATATCGTCGCGCACCTCGAACCAGCGCGCCTTGAACGGCTCCGTAAATTTTGGATCGTTCATCAGGAACGTAAACCATGTGTCGCCGACATATTCCCTGCCGGTGCACGCCCAAGACTCATAATCGCCTCCGTCGCGCGAGAAATTGCCCATCGCGAGGTCAAAATCCCACAGCGGCCCGAACTTCAGCTTACCGCCCTTGTCCTTCGTAATATAGCAGCTGCGCCGGAACGCGGTGTCTATATTGCACGTCAGTTCGCACATTATTATCCAGTCGTACAGCGACGTGGCGTCAACATAGTCGTAATAGTTTCCGAGCGATTGTACGGCCAGATCCGCCGAACGCACGTACGAGCAGATAAAATCGAAATGCTCCGCGCTCATTTTCTTTGTATCCGGACTCTTTATCGTAACAAAGATCAGTTTTCCGGCGTGGAAATAATCAATGCCTTTCACATCGTCGTCGTTCGAACCGCACACTTCCATCAGGTATCCCGTATCGGGATCGTCGTAGTTGCAGTCAAGTTCTACCCTTTCCCGGTTCCGCTCGATCTGCTCTCCGATGCTGTAAACGCCCTGGTACTCGCCGTTCAGATAAACGTCAACAGGGTACTGGTGTGGCACGAAGTCAAACGAAAGGCCTCGCGCCATGTCGAACGCAACGGTGTTGCGGATAAGGCTTTTATCCGCGTAATTTGCCAGCAGCACCCAGTCTTTCGCCTTATGAAGGCCGAACAGAGAAACGCCCGAATCGAACTTGATGCGGTATGGTTTTTTATCCCATTTCCACGTGGAATTTCCTCTGCCGCGTATCCCCGCGTCCGTATAAGCTACGGTCGGGAAACCCGATGACTGTGTGTTCGTGACTGCGATGCGGCAGCGCGTATAATCGCTTTTGCTGTCAATAGAAGCGCCGTTTTCGGTCTCTATCCAGATGACAGGTATGTTTCCGGTACGGCGGCTGATGTCAACGCTGTACACGCGTACTTCCCCGTTCGCGTCTGTGACGGTGAGCGAATGAAAACGCGTCAGATAGATAGACCCGTCGCCGTTGACCGCCTCCGGATTCGAAGCGTACGTGCCCCCGTCCGTGACGCCGATCTCAAGGCGCGCGTATTTCATATAATCGTCAGAATTGTGAAGCGGAACTCTTAAAACGACGGTATTGCCCCTGATCTCCCACGGAAGCTGCCCTGAAAGCCCGGAATTGCCGTTAAAATCGATTTTCTCGAGCTTGGCTGATCCTTTACCGCCCAGACCGTAAACTGCCATTTCGGCCCCGTTATACGCGTTCACGTTGAAGTACATCGAGGCATACTCCGCGCCCGGAGCATTTTCCGTCTCCCATATAACGTCCGTGCCGGGAAGGTCAATATAAGGCAGCTCCCCAAACAGTTCCGGTTCGAACTCGAATTTCAGCGTCTGAGCGCCTCGGATGGCCGGGAGCGTTTCCGGATCCGTCAGTTTTTCGTAATCCTCGGGCGAACGGAGATGGATATAGTTATCCGGAGCCGCCTGCCCGTTCAATGATGCGAGAATTATGTTAAATCCGTCCGTTTCCGGCGCTCCGGAAAATTCTGCGTTCGCCGCGGTAAGATCGGCGTCAATATCCGGTGCCTGTGCTTTCAGCGATCCTGCTCTCAGCGTTCCGTTCTCGAACCGGACTTCTCCCTTTTCGTCGGTGTCAATGACGATGTTTCCGTTTACCGACAACGTATGTCCTTCCAGCCTGATAACGCACGGCCTCTTTATTAAAAGGTCTTCCTCTTCGATATTGATGTCCGCGATAAGTGCGAGCGTTACGGTTCCCGCTCCTGCTTCCGGATCCTGCGCGCAAAGGATGCCGGCAAGCACTTCTCCGTTCTCTATGAACATATCCGGATCGGCAGTAGGCACAGGCGTCGGTTCGGGCGTTGGCGAAGGTGTCGGTGCGGGCAATTCGGTCGGTCCCGGTGTGACTGTGTTTTTTATCCCGGTCGGCGTATTCAGCGCAGGCGACTGTCCGCCCTCGCTTCCCCGATTATTGCACCCGCTGAGCATAAACAGCATAACTGTAAGTGCGATCAGCGCTATCGCCACTGCTTTAGGCGCAAAAGTAAAAAGCCCCCTGCCGGAACGGTCCGGCGCGAGACCGGAACAACTAAACGATTCCCGACAAAAAGACTTTTTACCGATCATACTATCAACTAGCAATCATCCAATTGCAATTTGCCATTTGCCATTTGCAACTTGCAATTAATACGCCTTTCCCCAGACCACAAGCTTCTTCGCCGGTCTTCCGCAGCACACGCATTTGTCCGAAAGCGTCTCCTGCTCGAACGGCATACAGCGCGACGTCGCCTGAGTATCGTCCTTGATCTTAAGCTCACACTCTTTATCGCCGCACCACATTGCGCGAACGAAACCGGGCTTTTCGGCGATCGTTTTGCAAAAATCGTCGTAATCAGTCACATCGTAGATGCGGCTTTCCCTGCTCGCAAGCGCTTTCTCGTAAAGCGCGTCGTGAACATTGTCCAGGATCCCCTGCGCCTTATCCGCGATCTCATCAAGCGAAACAGGCACTTTCTCGCCGTTGTCGCGGCGAACGGTCATGCACTGGTTGTTCTCGATATCGCGCGGACCGAGCTCGATGCGAAGCGGCACGCCCTTCATTTCCCACTCGGCGAACTTCCAGCCGGGCATCTTATCCGAGTCGTCAAGCTTCACGCGGAAGCCTTTTGCTGTAAGTTCTTTCGCGAGTGCCTGCGCTCGGTCAAGCACGCCTTCTTTATGCATTGCGACGGGAACGATCACGATCTGAATCGGGGCGATAGCGGGAGGCAGAACAAGGCCATTGTCATCGCCGTGCACCATTATGATGGCGCCGATCGTACGCGTCGATAATCCCCACGACGTCTGATGAACGTACTTAAGAGTATTGTCCTTATCGGTGTACTGGATATCGAACGCACGTGCAAAGCCGTCTCCGAAATTATGCGATGTGGCTGATTGAAGCGCCTTGCCGTCGTGCATCATCGACTCGATCGTGTATGTCGCCTTCGCGCCCGCAAACTTCTCTTTATCCGTCTTACGGCCCTTGATGACCGGGATCGCCAGCGCGTCTTTGTAAAAGTCAGCGTAAACGTCAAGCATCCTGAGCGTCTCGGCCTCTGCACCCGCTTCGTCGGCGTGCGCGGTATGGCCTTCCTGCCAGTAGAATTCGAGCGAACGCAGGAACGGACGCGTGGTCTTTTCCCAGCGCACCACGCTGACCCACTGATTATACAGTTTGGGCAGATCGCGGTATGATTGGATTATATGTGAATAATGGTCGCAGAACAGGGTTTCGGATGTCGGACGCACGCACAGGCGTTCAGTGAGTTCTTCCGTGCCGCCGTGAGTGACCCAGGCAACTTCCGGTGCGAAACCTTCCACGTGATCCTTCTCTTTCTGAAGGAGGCTCTCCGGGATGAACATAGGCATCGCGACGTTCTCGTGCCCTGTCTCCTTAAAACGCTTGTCAAGGATATGCATTATGTTTTCCCAGATAGCGTACCCGTAAGGGCGAAGGATCATACAGCCGCGCACGCTGGAGTAGTCAATAAGTTCCGCGCGCAGTACGACGTCTGTGTACCACTGTGTAAAGTCTTCGTTCATGGAAGTGATAGCTTCCACTGCCTTTCCTTTGTTTTTCTCGTTCATTGCCATATCAATGTCACCTTTTTTGTTTAACTTTGGCCTGCTGCGTTTGTTTTTTGCGTCTCAAACGCTGTGTAAAAAAGTTGCTTAATAATCGTTATTTCTTCTTCCCCCACGTGTCCTTAAGGCTCACAGTGCGGTTAAACACCGGATGATCGGAAGTGTGGTCATTGTCCGCGGAGAAGAAACCGTTTCTGAGGAACTGGAAGTGTGCGTGCGGCTCGCAATTCGCGGCGTAAGGCTCGACAAATGCATTGTCCTTTACCACGAGCGAATCCGGGTTTAGTTTTTCGGTCCAGTCGCGGCCGTCGGAATCATCCATCGGGGCGGGATCACTGAACAGCTGATCGTAGAGACGGACTTCGGCGGGAACAGCATCGTGAGCGCTGACCCAGTGGATCGTGCCCTTGACCTTGCGGCCCTCAAGCCAGCCGCCTTTCGAAGCGGGATCGTACGTGCAGTGGACGCGCGTGACGTTGCCCTCGTCGTCGGACTCATAAGATGTCGCCCGCACATAATAAGCGTATTTCAATCGCACTTCATTGCCCGGGAACAGCCTGAAATAACCTTTTACCGGAGCGGCCATGAAGTCTTCGCGCTCGATCCAGAGCCTGCCGGAGAATTCGACCTTGCGCGTGCCCATATCGGGATTTTCGGGATTCACCTCCGCCTCAAACTCCTCTACGAGGCCTTCGGGGTAGTTATCGATCACAAGTTCGATCGGGTCGAGCACTGCCATTGCCCTCGGAGCGGTTCGGTTAAGGTCGTCGCGGATGCAATATTCAAGCAGCGAGTAATCTACGGTGGAATTGCTCGTCGAAACACCCACAGCGGCAATGAAATTCTTTATCGATTCGGGCGTGAAACCCTTTCTGCGAAGGCCGCACAGCGTAGGCATTCTCGGGTCGTCCCAGCCGTTTACGATGCCGTTTTCGACCATATAGCGCAGATAACGCTTGCTCATCATCGTGTATGTGAGATTCAGGCGCGCGAATTCTGTCTGGCGAGGCTCTGGGTCGAACGGGCCGCAATGCTCTACCACCCAGTCGTAAAGAGGCCTGTGGTCTTTGAACTCGATGCTGCAAAGAGAGTGCGTGATGCCCTCGAAAGCGTCCTCAAGAGGATGCGCGAAATCGTACATCGGATAGATGCACCATTCGTCTCCCACGTGGTGGTGATGTGCGTGAAGTATGCGGTAAATGACCGGGTCGCGCATATTAATATTCGGGCTCGCCATGTCGATCTTGGCGCGGAGGACACGCGTTCCGTCTTCAAACTCTCCGGCCTTCATCCGTTCGAACAGGTCAAGGTTCTCTTCCACGCTGCGTGTGCGGTACGGGCTGTCAATTCCCGGCTCGGTAAGCGTGCCGCGGTAGTCGCGGATCTCGTCCGGGCTGAGGTCGCACACGTAAGCTTCGCCGCGCTTAATAAGTTCAACGGCGCATTCGTACATGCGCGGGAAATAATCTGACGCGTAACGGATCTCCCCGTCCCAGTCGTATCCGAGCCAGTGGATATCCTCCATGATCGCGTCAACATATTCAGTGTCTTCCTTGCTTGGGTTCGTGTCGTCCAGCCTCAGATTACATGCGCCGCCGTACTTTTCAGCCGTGCCGAAGTCAACGCACAGCGCCTTCGCGTGTCCGATGTGCAGATACCCGTTGGGCTCGGGCGGAAAACGCGTACGTATCTTTTCGCCGTAGCACCTGCCGCCTTCCTTCAGATCTTCATCGATCATATCATGTATGAAATTACCGGTATTTTCCATCGTTCAAACTTCCTCCCCCTGAGCGGGTGTGAGCAGCTTAATTCCCTTTTCAATCCTGCGCATAGTCTCTTCCCTGCCAAGGATCTCAGCCAGTTCCGTCGCGCCTCCGGGGCTCACGTCGAGGCCGGACAATGCAGTGCGAAGAGGCCAGAGTATCTGGCTGTTTTTGAGCCCTGACGATGCGGCAAGTTCGCACAGCGCCGTGTATATGTCGCCAGACACCCACGCACCGGCGTAATCTTTGAGGTAAGCGGCGGTCAATTTAAGCGCGGTAAGCGATATCGCTTCGTCCGTCTTCATCTTCTTATGGCAATAAATCGCCGTATCGTACTCCGGAAGTTCCTTCAGGAAGCCGATGCGGTCAGGTATATCGCTCAGGATAACAGAACGCTGCTGAACGAGTGCGGAGACCTTCTCCACCACCGCTTCATTCGCGTAAAGCGCATCGCCCAGACCCTCGCGAAGCCAGTTATCAGCGGCCTTGCGGAACGCTTCGGGGCTCATGCGGCGGATATATTCACCGTTCATCCACTTGAGTTTCTCGATATCGAATATCGCGGGGGATTTCGACAGACCTTCGAGCGTGAACGCCTCTTCGAGCTCTTTCAGAGTATAAAACTCTTCGTTTCCTCCGGGGCTCCAGCCAAGGAGCGCGATATAGTTGAGTATCGCCTCCACCAGGTAGCCTTTATTCACGAGGTCAAGGAACGATGCGTCTCCGTTGCGTTTGGACAGCTTCTGGTGTGCGTCTTTCATGATCGGCGGGCAATGTATGTACGTCGGTATATCCCAGCCGAATGCCTCGTACAGGAGGTTGTATTTAGGCGTAGATGAAAGGTACTCATTTCCGCGGACAACGTGCGTGATCCGCATCAGGTGGTCGTCAACGACGTTCGCGAAATTATACGTCGGAAGCCCGTCGGACTTAAGCAGCACCTGGTCGTCAAGAGTTTTATTGTCGACCGTGATGTCGCCGTACACGAGGTCCGTAAACGTCGTTGTCCCCTCGGTAGGCATCATCTGGCGAATGACGTAAGGTTTGCCCGCAGCCAGATTTGCCGCGATCTCTTCCTGCGTGAGGTACCTGCAGTGCCTGTCGTAGTTCAGCGACGCCCCGAGGTTCTCTTCATCGCCCTTGATCGATTCGAGCCGCTCTTTCGTGCAGAAGCAATAGTAGGCGTGCCCCCTGCGGACAAGCTCTTCTGCGTATTTTTTATATATATCCCTGCGCTGGCTCTGGATATACGGGCCGCAGTCCCCTTCTTTTCCGGGGCCTTCGTCATAACCGATGCCCGTGAGCGCAAGAGTATTAAACACCGCGTCCATCGCGCCTTCAACGTAGCGCTCCTGGTCGGTATCCTCGATCCTGAGTACGAATGTTCCTTTGTTTACCCGCGCGATAAGGTACTCATAAAGGCACGTGCGGAGATTTCCGATGTGCATATAGCCTGTCGGGCTGGGGGCAAAACGCGTTCTTACCTGGCTCATACTGAACCCCTTTCAAATACAGCGAATGGGAGCGGCGTCAATGCACTTTTTGCTCCAGAGAAACGCCTCTCCTTAAACTTGTATATTACACTAAAATATCTCCGCTGTCAATTTCGGAATCTGCTCCCGAAACATGGCTGATCCGGGAAACTAAAATATTTTGAACAAGCCTGAAAAAAAGTCCGGCAGCCACATTACCATCTGATATACGATTTCCAAAACCACCAGAGCGATGACCGAGATCGCGATTATAGGAATAAATATATCATGCGTGCGGTTCTTATACGTTTTCTGGTAATTGAACAGCAAAATGAACGGAGAGATCACGATCATCATTGCAGAATTACCAAACCCGATCGCATAAAGGAGGTCCAGAAAAGAAACGACCTGGCCGGCAATATCATTGCTCGGATAAATCGCGTATGCGTACATGATCATACCCGCGATCAGCATAACGATATCAAGTATGCCGCTGACAATAAAAACGATCATTGCCGCTATCGAAAAGTGCCACGTATTCAGATTCGTGTGCAGGAAAGCAGCATAATCCTCCTGCGTTTTATTGTGCGAAGCAAAACTCTTTTCGCGTATTTTGATAAACAATGACAGAGCAAGAAAAGCCAGGAAAGTTGCAGGCGGTTTTGCCGGAAGAAAAGGCCAGATTTCAACGGGGAGCGTGATCTTTCCGAGCCCGGCGAGGATCTTCAGAACTATTGCCGCGATCTCGTAAAAGATCGGTATGAGTGCAAAAAGTCTGAAAATATGTATCTTTTTACCGGTAAATATCCTTTTCGGGCGGGAGTTCAGGAAATAATTCAGAAGTGTGCATAAAAGCAGGTCAAGGAAGATGTTGAATGCGGCGAATCCGTTCGGGAATGCAAGCCGAATAATGTTTTGGAGAATAATATGTGCCTGCTCTTCCGATCCTTTCGTAATAAGCATCAGCAACCCTATCCCGTAGCGCTCGGTAATAATGAAGAACGCTGCGATCACCGCGACGCTCGCTCCTCCGTAAACGAGCAGATCGCGTCTGGCGGCATATTTGGTATTAAGAACGATCGCGAAATTAGCGAGCAGAAACAGCGGCACAGCTATGTTCCAGAACGAGATAAAGATTGACGGCAATGCACCCGCTTCAGCCGCAAAATCGCTGTCAAGTTTCGCTCCGATCCTCATTCCGTGTCCGATAACGGTCATGATGACGAACAGCCACGCTATAATGCGCAGGTGGCGGTACGAAAGCGGTCCCGAATACCGGATGTCATTTTCAGGTGAAGCGTTATAAATACTTATTTTGCCTTTGCCCATACCGGAAGATCACCCTTGCCGGCCGTTCATTCTCCGCAAAGCGCCATAAAATCCGCTTCGCTGATGATCGGCACACCCAGTTCCTTTGCTTTCTTGTTTTTACCCGAGCCCGAATTAACGTCGTTGTTAATAAGGTAATCAGTCTTGGACGAAATCGAGCCGGAAACTTTTCCGCCGCGGGCTTCGATAAATGCTACCAGCTGGTCCCGGTTTTCAAAACCGTTGAGCCCGCCGGTTATAACAAAAGTCTTCCCCGCTATACCCGAATCCGCAGCGGCCGCCTGCATGGCAGAAACGTCGTCCGAAATATTGAGTTCGCCTGCAAGTTCCGTGAATTCCGCATATTTTTCTTCATTCCCGGACCAGGCGTAAATATTATCATTGATCACCGCGCCGACCCCGTCGATCACGCTGAAATCGATCTTTTCGGATATTTCCCGCGTAAACCGGTCGTATGCATTCTCCCCCAGGTAGCGGGAGATCTGCTTCGCCATATCCTTGCCGATCCCCGGAATCCCGACAGCGTTCAAAAGCGCGGAAAACCTGACGTTTCTGCTCGCCTCTACGGCCGCGGCCAGATTTTCGTAGGATTTTTCGCCGAAACCGTCAAGTGTTACGATCTCATCTCTGAACCGTTCGAGGCGGTAAAGATCTGCGAATCTGCGTATGAATCCGGCGTCAATAAACGTTTCCAGAGTCGCTTCCGAAAGGCCGACTATATTAATAGCGTCGCGCGATACGAAATGCGTGAATCTTCCCACATGTTTGGCGGGACAATCAGGATCGTCGCAGTATAGCGTTTCGATCCCATCGTTTTCGCGGATCGATGTCGGAGCGCCGCAAACCGGACATTTCTCAGGCACATACGTTTCTCCGGTGCTTTCGACCGTCTCCGCGATCTGCGGGATAATAAGATTCGCTTTGTACACCGAAACGCGGGATCCTTCTCCCAGCTTAAGTCCGCGGGCAATGCTCACGTTATGTACCGACGCGCGGCTCACCGTCGTTCCTTCTATTTCCACGGGATCGAAGACGGCAACGGGATTCAGCAGACCTGTGCGCGACGCAGACCATTCCACGTGGCGGATGACGCTTTCCACCGTCTCGTCCTGCCACTTAAAAGCGATGCCACTGCGCGGAAACTTCCCCGTTGACCCCAGAGATCTGCCGTATGCTTCGTCGTCCAGGATCAGCACCAGACCGTCGGTGGGAAATTCATTGTCCGGGAGCGCCCGCTCGAAATTCTCCAGTTCTGAAAGGACCGTTAAAGGCGTTACGAGCACGTGCGGGACAACGGTGAATCCCTGTTTTTCCAGCCATTCCAGCTGGGCATTTTTAGAGTTGGACCCGCGTATGGCGGAGGGGTCGTCAATGTACACCAGGTCGAAGGCGCACACCGTTACCGGCCTCCCGGCTGCCTCCCTCGAATCAAGGAGCCGCACCGTGGCGGAGGCCAGATTTCGGGGATTTTTGTATTTAGCTTCAGTCTCCGGAAGGAGCCTGTTGACTTTGGCAAAATCCGCATATTTCATAACAGCTTCGCCACGGATTATGAGTTTTCCTCTGAATCCGATGACGCGGGGCACACCGCCGAAATGGACAACATTATGGGTCACGTCTTCGCCCGTAAAACCGTTGCCCCTCGTGACCGCTTTTTCGAGTTTTCCGTGCTCGTACGTAAGCACCACAGTAAGGCCGTCAAGCTTCCAGGACAGCACCCCGTCCATTCCCCCGAGCCAGCCCGAGAGAGAGTACCTGTCTTTCGTCTTATCGAGGGACAATGCCGGGTATTCGTGGGTGGATTTCGTTAATTTGGATACGGCGCGGTACCCTGCCCCGGCGCTTTTCGTCGGGCTGTCCGGCAGAACCGTACCGGTGCTTTTTTCGAGCGCGGTCAATTCGTCGTATAGTTTATCGTACTCGAAATTGGACATGATCTCTCTGTCCTCAACGTAGTACGCGAATGCCGCCTCGTTCAGCGTCTTAACGAGTTCCTTCATGCGGGCAAATTCTTTTTCGCCCGCAGCACCGCTGTTATCTTCTTCGATCAGGTCAAAAATCGTCATTTCTTTCATAATGCGAACCCGCCGGCCAAAAGTGGCATACCTGCCGTCTGATTTGCCATGAACAGAGCCTGCTGTCTACGCAGAAACCTTTGTTTCATGATGATCATCAGATTTTCAGGGACGTCTCCAGGGCAACTGTGATCATGTCGGTGAGGCTCTGCTCGCGCTCAGCAGCCGTCATGCATTCGTCGTACACGAGCGAGTCGCTGACGGTGCATATCGCCAGCGCTCTTTTTCCTGCACGTGCGGCAGTGCAGTAAAGAGCAGCAGACTCCATTTCCACTCCGAGGACACCCATCTTAGCCCATCTGAGCGTTGAAGCAGCGTCGTCATAAAACAGATCGGAGGAATAGATGTTTCCGACATAATAGCGAACGCCTGCTTTTTCACAGCATTCAGCAGCGGCGGTGAGCAGTTTGTAGTCGGCAATAGGGCTGAACGTGCCCGGAAGTTCGTACTGCGACGCGAAATTACTGTTCGTGCAGGAACCCATGGCCAATATGATGTCTTTTACGTGAAGGTCTTTGGTGAGCGACCCGCATGAACCGACGCGAATGATGTTTTCGACGCCGAAAAAGTTATACAGTTCGTACGCGTAAATGCCTATGGAAGGCTGTCCCATTCCGGAAGCCATAACGGAAACGCGCTTGCCCTTATAAAAACCGGTGTAACCCTGAACGCCGCGCACGTTGTTAACGAGCCGGGCTCCTTCGATGAAATTCTCCGCTATAAATTTTGACCTCAGCGGATCGCCGGGCATAAGTACGGTAGGTGCAAAATCCTCGGGTGTTGCGTTGATGTGTGGTGTAGGCCAGTTGCTCATTTTTTTCTCTCCTTCAATTCTTTGATATATGAAACGAATTGCTGTTTGTATCCGTCGGAACTGTAATCGTGATCTTTGATAAGCGAAAAGACGTCGTCGATGGTCAAATTTGGCCCATATTCGCTTTTATGCAGGATCATTGCCAGTTCGCATAATGCGGCGATCAGATCGGTATCCTTGTCCGGATCCGCTTTAATCTGTGATTTGAGGAACGAATATTCGTTCAGAGTGCTCTTCTCGTCTCCCGGCTTCTTGTATTTGACAGAAAGGTCAAACAGGCGGTCTTCCTGTGCTTCAGGCTCAAGTTTCAGTTCGTAGCATACGGTCACGCTGCGGCCTGCGCCGATCTCGCCCGCGTCCTTCGTTTCGTCGTCAAAATCTTCGGCTTTCATGATCCGGTTCTCGTATCCGATAAGGCGGTATTCCGAGACTGTTTCCGGGTCAAAAGTGACCTGCAGTTTTACGTCGCTGGCAACTGTGTACAGCGTCGACAGGATGTCCGTTCCGAACACTTTTTCGGCTTCCTCCTCGCCGTCAATGTAGTAGTAGACGCCGTTGCCGCTGTCCGCGATGGTTTCCATCATGCTGTCCCTGTAATTGCCGAACCCGAAACCGAGAACCGACAGGTAAACGCCCTGATCCCTTTTTTCAGCCACAAATTCCTTTATGCCGTCAACGGTCGAAATGCCTACGTTCAGGTCGCCGTCCGATGCCATGATGATCCGGTTATTGCCATCCGGTTTGTAGTATTTTTCCGCGAGCTCGTAGGCCCTTTTCATCCCCGCTTCACCGTTCGTCGAACCTTGCGCTTTGAGTTTGTCAATGGCGTTCTGGATCATTTCCGGCTTGCTTCCGGAGCAGCCTTCGAGTATTACTTCCTCACCTGAAGCGTACGTAACGATCGAAACCGTATCGTCAGCTCCGAGGCCCGACAACAGATATGAGAATGTTTTCTGAAGAAGCGGCAGCTTGTCGCTGTCACTCATGGAACCGGAAACATCGATTAAAAATACCAAATTATTTGCCAGTTTCTTTTCAGGAACTTCTGTCTGAAGGCCCAGTATAAGCAGCCCGTTTTCGCTGTTCCAGGGACAATCTACGAGTTTCGCCTGAAGCCCGAACAGTTCGCCGTTTTCAGGCCTCTTGTAGTCGTATTTGAAATAGTTGACAAGTTCCTCGGTGCGCACAAGGTACGCAGCTGTAGATAACAGCTCATCCAGCGTATAACCGCTCTTGATCATTCGCCTGAGCAGCGCATAGGAAGCAGTGTCGACATCGGCAGAAAAAGTCGAAATGGGATTTTCGGATGTTTTTTCGAATTTGTTCTCGATGATCTTCCTGGCTTCGGGGTCATAATTGGTTTCAATACTATCCGCCTCTAGACCGCCGTACATATTCTGATCAGCAAAACCGTACTGCAGAACTTTTGCGCTGCAGGCAGATAAAACAAGAACAGCAGCCAGCAATAATACCAACAAAACAGAGATCTTCTTCATCATATCCCCTCCCGCTTTTTTGATATCACTATTATAATGCATTCAGGCGATTTCCGCAACTTTTCGCCTGTACTTTTCGTGCTTTAGCCATAAAAAAATACCCCGGACGGGAATCGAACCCATATCAGCAGAGTCGGAGTCTGCTATCGTATCCATTAGACCACCGGAGCAAAATAAAAATATGAAATTAAAATATCAGTATCCCCTGCCGCTCTTCAGTTTTAGAAGGTACCGGTTGATCAGAGGATTATACACTTCGATAGCGTGAAGCACGTGCTCGTCAGGCTCGAAAACGTACATAAACTCGCCCTTGTTCTCGTTCGGGCAGACAAAGTAGTACGCCTGCTCATTCTCGTCGCTTGAAGCACAGTAAACGACCTTCTGAACAGACTTTGCAAAGTGTTTGGCCTCATCGTCGTAAAGTCTTCCGAAAGCGGTGATGGCGGACGCGTTAACGTTTATAACAGGTTTGCGCCTGGTCTGATCGTATATAACGTCAATATTCAGCACGCCCGTATTTACTGAATATTCGTATTCCACGCGCGACATCATCAGCGTATATCTTGAAGCGAGGATCGCGGCAATGAAAAGAAAAGGCGCCGGTACGAAAGCGATGCGCCCGGCAAGCTTATATATGCCGAACGTGATCAGTCCTGCCGCGATAAAGTACAATATCACGAGCAGTATAGCCATTTTGTTTGTTTTTTTCTTAACAAACTGTTCAACAGTACCCATTTGAAGCTCTTTCCCTGCCGTAAGATAATCCGCGCGCCGCGGCAGTATCAAAACAGCTCGCGGCGGCGGTAAAAATCAGCATGCGTTTATGCGGCAGTTTTATTTATCCTTCATCTCTTTAATGACCTGAAGGACGCTTACGACCGCACCGGCAACGGAAGCGACGACGCCTCCCGCACCTTCCGCGCTGGTGAACGTACCGGCTACTTCTTTAACGTCGGTAACGACGTCATTAACGGTAGCGCTGATATTATTTACGTTCGCGAGCGTCTCATCGGCGCTGGTTGCGATGCTCGGCAGTTTCTTAACGGTCTCGTCAAGCTGTTCGGCATTATCGTCAAGCAGCTTGTTAACCTTCTTCACCGTCTTCGCGACTCTGATGAGCAGCACTGTAAGGACGATCACCGCAACGATACCCGCGATGGCGAGCAGTCCGAGGAGCAGCTGGGACCAGGAGAAAGGAAGACTGATATTCTGGTTTTCTGCGGCGGATAATAAAATCATGACTTAACTAACCTTACCCTTTTCCGGCTTATGCCTCTGCTTCGACAGCTTCAGCGACATCCTCTGCGGCCTCTGCTACCTCTGCAACGATCTCCTCTGCATCTTTATCCTTCTTAAGTTTAGACTTAACGGTCTCAACGGCAGAAGTGCATTTCTCTTTAACGGTACCGATGATCTCTTTGGATTTATCAGCGATGTCTTTTCTGGTCTCTGCTCCGGCCTTGGGCGCGAAGAGGATTCCGATAGCAGCACCGATAGCAGCGCCTGCTGCAAAACCGGCGGCAAGAGAAACGAGCGATTTAACGGCAGCTTCCTGTCTTGCTTTTTTAACTGTTGTAATAGGTAAATTAATCATTTTAAAAACCTCCATATAATTTTATTGTTTGTATATTTTACCACAAACAGCTCCGAAATAAAAGGCGTTTTTGTGAAAAATATCTGTCAGAAACGGTCCGGAGATGTTCCCGGGTCTCCCCGTCATACCGTGCGTCCGAACAGATTCCAGAGCCATTCGGAACTGAGTTTAACCCATTTATAGGCGTCTTTATTTAGATTCTCCGGCACGCAGTAAGTGCGGAAATCGGCGAGTGAAAGGCCGTGCGCACCGCTCTGGAAAATGTGTATCTCTGCCGGGATGTTCTCTGAGTTCAGCGCTTTTGCGAAAGCGAGAGAATTGCTGATTGGAACAACAGCGTCATTCCACGTGCTGAATATAAACGTCGGAGGCGTGATGCCTGCTCTGACAAAATTCTCGCAGCTGATGTACCCGAACAGTTTTTCGTACTCTTCCCCGCCCTTGCAGTCACGAAGCATAGTGCCCATAGAGTTCGGATCGTGGAACAGCCTGTAATCATTTATAACAGGATAGCCGAGTATGAGCGCATTAGGCCTGTTCTCGCCGTTTGCGCATCCGGAACTCTTCTGTATCTGTTCGTCATCCCAGTGCACGCCCATTGACGCCGCCAGATGTCCGCCTGCCGAAAAGCCGCAAAGAGCGATCTTATCCGGGTCAGTGATGAAGCGTTTGGCGTTTGCCCTGATGTATTTTAAAGCTTCAGATACGTCGATCTGAGGATTCGGCCATGCGGCGTCCTCCCTGATGCGGTACCTGACAACTGCCGCGTTAAAGCCGGCGGCAAGATATGCGAGTGCTACCGGTTCCGCCTCCCTGTCCGACGTGAACATGTATCCTCCGCCTGGCAATACAACTACCATCGGCCTGAGATGTGACAATACGATCTCCGGCGATTCGTTCTGCACATAAATGTCAACAAAGTACCTTCCGTCTTCGCTGAGCAGCTTTCTTTCAGTATACATAATGCCGTCCTCCCGTGCCGTGTTCTGCTGACAACGGCGTTCGATTATTCTTCTTAAAAAGACAAAAAGCTCCCGCTCCGGAATGCGAAACGGAAGTCGTTTTTGCTATTGGTGTGAAGCCAAATTATGCCTTGGACTCGTTCAGCGCTTTTGCAAGTCTGGACTTCCTGCGGGCAGCGGTATTCTTATGCATAATGCCCTTAGTGACAGCCTTATCCACGGAAATGGAAGCGGCCTTAACGGCGGCATCAGCGTTATCAGCTTTATTAGCAACAGCCAGTCTGGCTTTCTTTACGGAAGTTCTGACTGCGGATTTAGCAGCGACGTTTCTGGTATGGTTTCTCTCAGCCACTAACACTCTTTTTTTAGCGGATTTGATATTCGGCAATTTGATTCACCTCCTGTGGCTAAATAGGCGCATTCTTGCGCACCGACGTATTCTACCACAACGTTTCGCGATATGCAAGGATTTTTTTCTGCCGAAAAAATCAGTGTGAATTGCAAGTTTAAATGACGCAGGCTTCTGATAGAATAGAAGCGAATGGTGATTGCTC
>JAGADO010000004.1 GCA_017613535.1 Clostridia bacterium
ACTTTCCGCGAGTTTCAGCGGCTCGTTGAATGAATCAATAAAGAGCATCTATGCGCACGATCTAACAAACAGCAATGAAGAAAAACCCTTAAAAAGGCGCATTAGAACGAGTTGTGGAAGCATTGCAAAGAAAGAGGGAAAGGATATGAATACCCTGTTAAAGGCTCGTTTACGCCCGTACAGAGCCCGTTAAAGGGAACCTGGGCAAATATATCCGGCATCAATGGTACATGATTTGCCAACGAATACTTGACACAGTCGCTCTAATGCGCTAGAGTTGACAGAAAACACCGTGAAGAGTATACTAGTATGTGTGGCTTTTTGCGTAATTGACCGGATATAAAAGCCGTTTCGTACAGGAGGAAAAAAGCATGAGGAAGAGAAAGCTTGTCATACTTGCCGCGCTTGCAGTTGCCGCTATTATGCTGCTTTGCGGGTGCGCCGAAATAGAGAAGGGCGAATCCAACTGGACGCCTGCTCACGGCGATCCGAAGGTGCAGACGAGACCCACCGCGACCGTGGATATGCTTGTGGCGTTCGGATCATATCCCAACACCGTAGCTCCCAGCAGCATTACAAACCTGTTCAAAAATATCAAGATCGATGACGTAACCGGCCTCTGGGTAGAGGAGGAGACCGAGACCAGGGACGCAGACGGAAATATCACGAGCGTCACTGTAGCGAAATATGATCTTCAGACCGGTTATTATGTTGCCGAAGAAACGAAAAACGAGGTCACGACTACTACATATTACGCAAAAGAAGGAAATAAATATTATCTCGTCCAGGAGATCCAGTGGATCGTGCTGAAGGATATGGGAGACAGCTATCTGATGATCTCGCGCGAGATACTTGACGCGAAGCCGTTCTCTGATTACTACGCCGAGGTTCAGTGGGAAGGCTCCACATTGAGAGACTGGCTGAACGGCACCGACGACTACGCCAGAGGCGGAGAGAAGTTTGTTGAGAGCTGGAACTTTATTGACCGCGCGTTCACAGAAACCGAGATCGGCGCTTTGAAGACTGTAACGAATACTACCGCCGGAAATGAAACTTTCGGAACGGAAGGCGGAGCTGATACGCAGGATCTTATTTATCTGTTCGCTGTTTCGGAACTTGGAGAATATTTCGGCGCGGATCTGTCGATGCAGGCCGCTACCACACCTTTTGCCGCAAAGCGCGGTGTCGCTGCAGAGTATAAGACGAGATACGGCAGCTGGTGGCTCAGAAGCCCCGGTATCGCCACGTATTTCCAGGGTATCGACCGCAACGGCGATATCGATGAAGGAGGGTATAATGCCTCCGATGTTACCGTAGGCGTGCGCCCTGTAATCGTGGTCGCTAAGAGCGCCGTTAAGACGATCGACGAAACGCTTCCTACCGCAGGTCCGATCGAGACTCCTACTCCCAGACCTACGGCCAGGCCCACCGACGAGCCCGAGGGCTGATAGCATCGAAATAAAAACTACCCGCCTCATGAGGATAGATGTCCCGGAGGCGGGTTCTTTTTTTGTCTTAAGGAGGGCACCGTCAGGCTGTCTCTGAACATTCCTTTATTTGATCCCTTTAAACTTTCTGATCTGCTCCGTCATGATATCGAGGTACAGCGACCCCAGCGTCGCGGAAGGCTCGATATCCTTACTGTTCTCAAGAGAGACCTGCTCGCCGAGATGCCACTCATTAAACGACACAACGAGCGCAAACTTGGGACCGATCAGATCGGCACGAGCCCACTGCATCTTGAAGGTATTGCCGCCTTCGCGAAGCCCCGCGGGAATGTAGCCCGCCTTGCCCTCGCTGCCCTGCTTGCGCCACGAAGCAACGACAGTCATTGCCTCCGGCTTACCGTCCTTCACCGTAAATGTCTGAGCACCGCGCTCCTCCCAGCTCCAGTGGAATGTTGACACAAGCGTCGAACGATCGTGAAGCGAACCCTGCTGACCGACGTAACCGGTCACCCAGCGCACCGTAAAGCGATCATCCGGGAACTCATCCTGCGAGCGCGCAAACGAAGGCGTCGCACCGTAGCAGAGAAGGAGAGGCTTGCCGTCGTAATAGTAATACATCTTGTTGAACTCTTCATTCGCTATAAACGTGTTATAGATCTGGTCATTCTTCTTCTGCATAATGCCGTTTGCAATCGTATCCTGCTGCTGCTGAACGTGGCCGGGACCGGTGAAAATACAGATCTTCGGAGCGCCCGGAATCGTTGCCCAGACGCGGAACAGCACCTCCGTAGCATCCTCGATCATAGCGAAATCGCGCCGTCCTTCATGCATCGTGGCCGGATCGTAAGCAACGTCGTTCGACCAGTCGACGAACACGAAATCGACACCCGCATTTGCGAGCCAGACGCCGTGCTGGTAGATGATAGCCTCGTCATCCGAACGGTATTGACCGAGCATCGGAAGATCCCATGTGTGCCCTTTGCCCCAGCTCGAATCCGCTCTGAACCACGTGGTGTACGCCACGCCGACCTGACGCTCCTCAAACGGAACGGGCTCGTAAAGTCCCGAACCGGACGTATCACATTCGACGTCATCCGTGTTGAACACGACCGTCTCGTAAAGATCGATACGCTCTTTATAAAGCGCGACCTGCTCTTCCGCGACCGCTTTTATCTCCGGCGGGTACATAAGGAAGATACCGGCACCTTCATCGTAATACGATTCATATCCGAGCAGCGCCGCCACCGATGCGCAATCGATGAAAATGTTACCGCCGCTCTTCTGAGCCGGATAAACCGCATATTCTTCGCCGTTCAGCACCGCCTTCGGCTCTCCGACAGGGAAGGAAAGCGTAAACAGATCATTCAGCTTAAACGCAGCGGCACTGTCAGTCTGCGTAAGGCGCAGGCCGAGCGAATTCGCCATAAAGAACGCGGTGGTGTAAACGCGGTCGCCCAGACGCGTGTTAAGCGCCGTCCGTTCATCCTTCATCAGTTCGCTCTTCGCCAGGCCCCAGAAGCCGTAATGCTTTCCGACCGGCACGGCGACAACAAATCCTTTCCTGTAATATCGTTTGTTCATTTTGATCCCCGCTCCTTCGATTATATCTCCAAGAGGTCTGCCGGTGACAATATCAACGTGCTCCGGCTCGGTCAACGGTTCCGGAGTGACTTCGGGCGTCTGTGTCGCTTGTTCGTCCGCAGACCCGGACCCGGCATTCCGGCACGACGAAAAGAAAATCGCTTCGGCGGCAATGCATAAAACCAGCGCCAAAATCATTGTCAGCCTTATGATCCTGCTTGTCTTTCCCATACAGATCGTTCCTTCGCACTAAAATAACGCGGTCAATGCCGTCTTCTACCGTTAGTTTACCATTTTCACCATGACCGTTCAACCCGCTTTTTCATGCATACAGCGGAAAATCGTAAAAAAACGCGGAATAGACAAAGAATTTGATTGACGGGCGGCAATTTTTAAAGTATTATACGCATATCTTCGATTCATTGCCATTCTTCTTGACCGGATCGGGAACAAGCAGTTTTAAGATACGCGCAGGGACCGGAGAAGCCTGCAGATGCAGGCGGATAGTTTTTGAATAATTATAGGAGGAAATGTTATGAAAAAACTGTTAGCGATATTATTGTCGCTCGCGATGGTCCTGGCTATGTTCAGCGTAAGCGTTTTTGCCAGCGAAGAAGAGCCTGCCGATGAAGCGCCTGCAGACGTATATGAGCTCACCGAAGGTGCAGCGTTAGGTCTGTGGCTTGCGACAGTTACTAATGTCGGCGGTATGAACTTTGAAACTTATTCTGACGAGAGCTATGTTGCAGCAACGTTCACCGCTGCCAAGCCTTTCAGCAAGATCGCTATTCCTTACTGGTCCGGTGATCCCGCGCAGTTTGGCGGAATAATTCCCACAGAAGTTGAATTTGCTCTTTTCAAGGCTGTCGACGGAAATTACGGCAGCGATTACAAGTCCGAGGATGCAGTCGTACGCGAGGTAAGAATCTGCGATAAGGACGATCAAGATTTCGTATGGGAATTTGATCAGCAGCCCGCCGGCAGATATTGCATGCGTATTTACCAGCTCACCGAGGAAGGCGGATACATCGTAATCGCTCAGGGCGAGCCCGCGGATGACGACGCTGAATTTGATATTGATAGCGCTATGCAGAACACGACGGGTCAGGAAGGGATTGCCCTCACCATTATCTACGACGGTGAAGGCGGAGACACTCCCGCAGAACCGACTGACGTTCCCGAGAATCCGACCGAAGCTCCCACCGAGAGCGTTCCGGAGAATCTTGTAAATCTCGCTCTTGAAAAAGAAGTTACCGCTTACTTTGACGACGACGTTACCGGTTTACTGTTTGATAACGTCTGGTTCTCTCCCCTCAACCTTACCGACGGCATAGTCAGCGAAGTTCCCGTTTCGGATATCCCGACTGATATGCCTCTGTGCTGGTATATCGGTGCTCCCGGAAATCCGGATACGAGCGCATACGCCGAGATCGACCTTGAAGGTCTTTGCGATGTGGCGCAGATCATAATCTATCCCTCGGACTTCCTGAAAGGTCAGAACATGCCTTCCAACTTTGAAATACTTATCTCCGAGGACTATAACAACTGGGTGAAGGTCGCCGAAGAGAGCGGACTTACCGAAGTTCATACGCAGTATCTCAAACCGTTCGTGTATACCGTTAACCAGAAGGCTGCATACGTGATGATCCACATCACCAGAGCCAGCTGCGTATCTGACGGTAACTACTACGCCGGAATCGCCGAAATCGAAGTTATGGGTACCGAAGTTCCCAAGACTCCGAAGCCGACCACCGAGCCTACCGCTGAACCTGCTGCAACCGATGCACCCGCTCCGACCGACGCTCCTGCAGCTACCGATGCACCCGTTTCAACCGATGCACCCGCTCCTACAGAAGGCAAGACCGATACGGACAAGACCACCGCTCCCGAAAAGAACGATGAGAAAAAGGACAATACCGGTCTGATCATCGGAATAGTTTGCGGCGCAGTCGCACTCGTAGCCGTAGTCGCCGGAATCATTGTAGCGGCAAAGAAAAAGAAGAAATGATCAGCGTGTGATCCCGGATATCCGGAACTGAAAAATGATTGACGAAGCTCCGCGGACCGCAAGATCCGCGGAGCTTTTTTGACCTCACTTTTATTATTTAAAAAAAATATATTATGTGGTAGAATTATAAGGGCATCTGTTACGCTTACGCGGGCAATGCCGGTAATCACGGCTGTCTTGCAGCAGACAGCAGGGTAAAGCGAAGGATCGGAATATGAACGGCGCAATAAAGTTATACGACAGCGGGGCAATATGGAAAAACGGCAGGCCTGAGTTATTTAACGCGGCTTCAGCGGCGGATGTGAACGCGGATCAGAAGGCGGAAAAGCAGAAACTGCGCGGAAAAACCATCGCGCGCGGCATCATCCGAAACCACCTCACAGGTCCGGACGTACCCGGAGGGAAGCTCGGTATCAGGTTTGATGCGCTCGCATCACACGACATCACATACGTGGGAATAATTCAGACTGCGCGCGCCAGCGGACTGAAAGAATTCCCGGTGCCGTACGTGCTTACGAATTGCCACAATTCTCTGTGCGCGGTCGGCGGGACGATCAACGAAGACGATCACCGTTTCGGCCTTTCCTGCGCAAAAAAATACGGAGGAATATTCGTGCCTCCGCACGTTGCCGTTATCCACCAGTATATGCGCGAAATGATGGCAGGATGCGGGAAAATGATCATAGGCTCCGACAGTCACACTCGCTACGGAGCGCTCGGAACACTTGCGGTCGGAGAAGGCGGGCCGGAGCTCGTAAAACAACTGCTCAGCCGCCCGTACGAAATAAATGACCCGGAAGTTGTATGCATATATCTGACCGGAGCACCGGGACCGGGAGTGGGACCGCAGGACGTTGCCCTCGCAATAATCGGAGAAACATTCAAAAACGGTTTTGTTAAAAACAAGGTGATGGAATTCGCCGGCCCCGGAGTGAAAGCGCTCAGCATGGATTTCCGGATCGGGATCGACGTTATGACTACAGAGACCACGTGCTGGTCTTCAGTGTGGCAGACAGACGGAAAGGTAAAAGCATACCTCGAAAATCACGGCAGGGGAAGCGAATACCGCGAACTCGCACCGGGCGAAGGCGCATACTACGACGCACTCGTGACTGTTGACCTCTCCGCCATCGAACCTATGATCGCGCTTCCGTTCCATCCGAGTAATGTTTACACTATCCGCGGGTTCCTGGCAGATGCCGGAGACATACTTCGCGAGACCGAGAAAAACGCGATCGCTCAATCGGGCGGGGCCATAAAGGAAGGCACGCTCACGTCTAAATTACGCGGCGGAAAAGTATACGCCGATCAGGGCGTCATCGCTGGCTGCTCCGGCGGAACGTTCGAAAACATCTGCAGAGCGGCTGACATAATCGGCAGCGGAACGGTCGGAACAGACGCATATTCGCTCTCGGTATATCCCGCGAGCGAACCGGTCATGCTCGAACTGATGAAAAACGGCGCTCTCGGTGAACTCACACTCTCCGGGGCAACGCTGCGCTCCTGCTTCTGCGGACCGTGCTTCGGAGCCGGAGACGTTCCGTCGAACAACGCTCTCTCGATCCGCCACACTACGCGAAACTTCCCGAACCGCGAGGGTTCCAAACCGGGAGAAGGGCAGAACGCATGGGTAGCGCTGATGGACGCAGCATCGATTGCCGCCACTTCTCTTAACAAGGGTGCGATCACGCCTGCGACGGAAATCGGGGGCATTTACAATATCTGGGCTTCCGAAAGGCCGCAGAGCTACAAGTTCGATAAAAAAGTATACGAAAACCGCGTGTATAACGGCTGGGGCAATGCGCGTCCTGACGAGCCGCTCGTGTTCGGTCCGAACATATCCGACTGGCCCCGTATGGAAGCGCTGACGGACGACCTCCTCCTCGAAGTTGCCTCCGTCATAACCGATCCGGTGACAACGACGGACGAGCTCATTCCCAGCGGCGAGACTTCTTCGTACCGCTCCAATCCCGAGCGTTTGTCCCGCTTCGCACTCTCAAGAAAAGACCCGGGATACGTCGGCCGCAGCCTGAAAGTCAGAGACACGGAACGCGTAAGACTTGAATATATCGCAAACGCGGACAATGCTTCAGCTGCAGCCATTGACGCGGAAAAAGCGGCGCAGCTCTCAAAGGCATATGAAGGCTTCGGAGACTGGCGCGAACTCGCAAAGAACACGCAGATAGGCAGCGTAGTATGTGCCGTAAAACCGGGCGACGGATCGGCACGCGAACAGGCGGCATCTTGCCAGAAAGTCCTCGGAGGATTCGCGAACATCGCCGAAGCATACGCCACGAAACGCTACCGCAGCAACCTCATCAACTGGGGAATGATCCCGTTCACGGTCCCGTCGCTCGAAGCACTCGGTCTGTCCGCGGGAGACAGAATACTCATAAAAGGCATCAAAAAGCTTGTCGCTGACGGAGCTCAGAGCGGCATCCGCGCCATTATCAGGCGAGCGGACGGGACCGAAGATGAAGCGACGTTCGGGATTGGAGACTTAAGCGGATCCGAGCGCGAAATACTCCTCTCCGGATGCCTGATAAACTACTACAACAGCTGAAAAAAGGAAGAAACAGGAAGATTTGAAAATGGCGGAACCGGCAGAAAACGTCAAAATCAATACGGCTCCTCTCGGAATAGAGGAGGGTGGAAACACATTGCGGAGGCTCATCCTTCAGCTCATCATGTTCCATCTGGGAATGGCAGGCGTATCACTCATTGTAACGGGAAGCATCTCGGAACTTAAGGGCGTCACGTTCCTGCTGC
>JAGADO010000056.1 GCA_017613535.1 Clostridia bacterium
CCGATAACGTATATCGGCCTCTTTTTAACCTCCATATACGTCTTCGAAAGATATTGACCCAGAATCCCTATGCAGAACAGCTGAATGCCGCTCAGGAAGAAAATAATGCACATCGCGCTTGCCCAGCCGCCCACTGAATTATGCCAGATGAGCTGGCGGACGAAAACGATTATAAGCGCGATGAACGATATCAGGCAGAATACAAGTCCGAGCACCGAAGATACAGCCAGAGGCGTCGTAGAAAACGCCACCATTCCGTCGATCGAGTAAAGCAGGAGTTTTCTGAAAGACCACTTGGTCTCCCCCGCTGCGCGCTCGATATTTTCGTATTCGAGCCACTTGGTGCGGAAGCCCACCCAGCTGAAAATACCCTTTGAAAATCTGTTGTACTCGCGCATTTCGAGGATCGCGTTTACCATACAGCGCTTCATCATCCTGAAATCTCTCGCGCCGTCAACGATCTCGGTCTTGCTCATCTTGCGCATCACTCGGTAGAACATGCGAGCGAAGAACGATCTTATCTTCGGTTCTCCTTTTCTCGTAACGCGCCTTGACCCAACGCAATCGTACGGTTCTTCGTCGAGTATGCATATCATTTCGGGGATGAGCGAAGGGGGGTCCTGCAGATCCGCGTCCATTATGGCGACCATCCCGCCCCTCGCAGCCTCGAGACCCGCGAACATAGCAGCTTCCTTGCCGAAATTACGTGAAAACGAGACGTATCTGACCCTCTCGTCGCTTTCCGCAAAGCCCTTTACGACTTCCAGCGTGCGGTCCGCCGAACCGTCGTCGACAAAAATAAATTCAAATTCGCAGTCTTTTTCCCTGCATTCTTCCGCAATCCTGCATATTTCGGGATAAAACAGCCCGAGCGCCTGCTCTTCGTTGTAGCAAGGGACAATAATACTCACCAGTCGCATTTATTGAACAACTCCTCTCCCGCCCGGAGACCGGCTCTCACGATCAGTTCCTCCATATCGTCCGGCGGCGGACAATCAAATCGCATTTTTTCTCCCGTGCCCGGGTGTGTAAGAATAAGGGTCACTGCGTGCAGCGCCTGCCCCGCCATCCCTCTCATGTTTTTTATCCCGTAAACCGGATCGCCCGATACGGGATGGCCTATATGCTTAAGATGCACCCTGATCTGGTGCGTCCGCCCCGTGTCAAGGCTCAGCCCCAGAAGAGACAGGCGGCTTGAACTATCGGCACAGAGCACTTTATACCGCGTGACAGCCCTCCTGCCCGAAGCCACCACCGCCATCTTCTTGCGGTCTTTAGGGCTGCGTCCGATCGGAGCGTCGATCGTCCCCTCTTCGGGTCTGACGATTCCTTCGGCTACGGCGAGATATATCCTGTGCATCGTGCGGTCCTTCAGCTGCGCCGAAAGCGCCAGATGCGCTCTGTCGTTCTTAGCGACCGCCAGAAGGCCTGTTGTATCCTTGTCTATCCTGTGTACTATACCGGGCCTCAGAACGCCTCCTACCCCCGAAAGATCGCTGCAGTGATAGAGCAGCGCGTTTACGAGAGTGCCCGACCTGTTACCCGCCGCAGGATGGACGACCATGCCGCGAGGCTTGTTGACAACGATCAGATCGCTATCTTCATATATCACGTCGATCGGGATGTTTTCCGGTTCGGCGGTCCATTCTTCCGCTTCGGCAGGGACAATTACCGTGATGACGCTGCCGGGTTTTATTCCCGTGCCTGCTTTCACGCGCTTTCCGCCGGCAAGCGCATTCCCGTCTTCGATCAGTTTCTGCGCTCTGCTGCGGCTGACGATAAGTTCCGGGAACAGTTCGCATAAAAGCGTATCGAAACGCCTTGACGCGGCACCTTCCGGCACGACCGCCTCAGCCGTTTCAAAATCATCGCCGTCTTCGTACAAATTTTCCGCCTGATACGTCACGGTATCAATCATCCGGTCGCTCCTTCGTCGTTTTCTTTCTTTCCTTCTCGACCAGCCTTCCTAGGAGGCTCTCTTTCCTGAAAAGCGTATCCTCTTTAGTCTTTCCGGACTTCAGTACGGCGATTATCATCAAAACGCATCCGATCGTTATGCACGAGTCGGCAACGTTGAAATTCGGAAATTCGTATTTGATTATCCACACGCGTATGAAGTCGATCACGTATCCGCGCGCGATGCGGTCGATCAGGTTTCCGATCGCTCCGCCTATTACCATCAGAAGCGCTGCTCTGAACAGCTTTTTACGGCTCTGCATATACAGGAAACACAGGAGCGCGCACGCTAAAAGCGTCACTGCGGAAAGCAGGCCCGTGTGCTGGTTGAACATTCCCCACGCGGCACCGGTATTGTGCACATGCGATATCTCAAGCAGTCCGGGGATCAGCACGATCGAAGAGCCGTAAAATATTTTACCGTAAACGATTGCCTTTGTGATCTGGTCGACTGCTATTATTAAACCGCAGACTCCCGCAAAAATCGCGGCGCTGATCAGATAAAAGCGCCAATTGACACGCTTTTTCCCGGCGGGTCCGTTATTCTCGTCTATCTTGTTTTCGTCAACTGTTTCAGCCATTATCTGTGCTCTTCGCTTTCTTTCGTGCGGTACTGCCGCGGCGGCAAGTTGTCATACCAGATACCATTCAGTTATATCAGGGAAAAGATTCCAGCTTTCTACACCCGCGGAATCGCTCCAGTTCAGCCTGCCTGAATACAGCAGGCAGTTGCTTCTGACGTATAGTCCGAGGAACGGTATGTCGTTTTTAAGTCTCGCGTAAATTTCTTCCATACCGTCACAGTACTGATCCGCAAAATCCGCGCACGCTTCGGGACCGTTTTTCCCGCCCTTCCAGCCTCCTGTCATACCGGAAAGTTTTCCGGTGATCCAGGAGGTATCGTAGCCATTATAATTGAAAATACTGTCATTTGCAAACGCATCGGCCATATCCGGAGCGAAGCTCATATTGAGCCTGAGGAACGTGTAGTCGTATTCGCCCGACAGAAACAGCGCCGTAAACTCTCCTCCGGTCGCGACTTTTACCGTCGTTTTTACGCCCAGCGATTTAAGTTTACTGACAACGCTGTCGCACGCGTGAATGAGTTCGACGTCCTCGCTGTCGACAAGGAAATTGACCGTAAGCGGCTTCTTTTTATCCGTATCATCAGCTGTAAACCAGTTTGAGTTGCCACCCTCGTGCTTGTACCCCTCAGCCTCGAGCAGCTTTTCCGCCGCCGTGATAGACGGTGTGCGAAGCTCGATATTTTTGCGGAAAATACAGTTATCAAAGCCGGGAAGGTCGTACGCTTTGCCCCAGCCCGAAACGGTACGCTCTATCGCGCGTTCGCGGTCAACGATCTCCGCCAGCGCCTGCCTCATATTCAGGCTCGTGGCCTCTATGCGCTTCGTGGGAAGCTGCTCGATCTTGTTCTTACCGTCCAGATCGTACGTGATCTTTTCGCCTGTGTACAGGTACGGCACAATGCATATGAGTGAATTATCGTCGAACCGCCTCACTCCGTACCCGAGCTGCGACCCGTACTTGATCGCAGCGTCATCGGTCAGAATGATGATGTCGCACCCGGAAACAGCCTTTTTAGCCGCGTCAGAGAAGAATCTCAGTTCGAACGCGTCAATATTCGTCTTTCCTTCCCTGTACCCTTCGAACCTGTCGAAACGCACCACTCCGCCATCGTAAAAATGCGCATCCGTTACGCTGAAAGGCCCCGTTCCTGAGGGATACTTGCTGCCCGTTTCATTCGCTTTGAGTATCGGGAAAAAGAGTTTCCACGGGAACAGCCCGTCCTTCTCCGACAGCCTGATCGACACCTCGCTGCCGCTTGCGGTTACTTCCGCTATTTTACTTACGAGGTCCGCGTACGCACCGCCGCCCTGCTTAACCGCCCCGATCGTCATTGCCACATCCTCGCCCGTTAAAGGAGAGCCATCGTGGAAAAAGACGTTTTCGCGAAGCTTAATGGTCCAGTTCACCGCGTCGTCCGAGCGCCAGTCCTCCGCAAGCACGGGTTCCGGAGACATTGACGAGCCGAGTCTGATGAGCGGCTCGTAAAAGAATGCGCTGAGATCAATGATATCTTCGTTCAGAGTATTGATCGGGTTTATCGAATCCGCGCTGCCGAGCACGGCCGCGGACAATATTCCTCCTGACGGCACCGCTTCGGCCGTCGGTTCCGCCGTTATGTCCGGAATCTCCGGGACAATGGTAGTGCGCGGGACAATATATTCGTTCGTGCATGCGCTTAGTATCGCCAGACAGATGAATACAGGCAGCAGAGCCGCTTTAAGCAGCCTGAGCATCGTTTTTCCTATCGTTCTTTGCTCTGCCACGCCTCTTCCGCCTCCTCACTCTTTAAGAGAAATAAACGCCGCCATTGCCCCCGAACCAGCCCCGTCGCGCCTGTGCGAGAAGAAAAGATCCGGGCGGCCGAACGTACAGATATCCGCATCGCAGATATTGTCAGCAGCAAGACCTGACCTTAGCAGCGTAAGTTTAACAAAACCGCGCATATCAACGAGCCACTTGGGATCGTTGTCAGGCCCTTCCGGAACGACCTTTCTAATCATTCCTTCGGGTATTTCGCCGTATTCAGCGAACGATGCGGTGAATTTTTCATACACGTCGCGCCTGACTTCAAAATGGTCACGGCAGATCGACGGACCGATCACCGCTTTTATGTTTTCCGGTCTCGAGCCGTATTCGGTCTGCAGCTTTTTTACGGCTTCCGAGGCTATTTTAAGGCACGTTCCCTTCCATCCGGAATGAACAGCCGCGACAGCTCTTTTTTCCGGGTCGAACATGAGAACAGGCGTACAGTCCGCGTGCGTCGTCATGAGCGTTATGCCTGGAACGTCCGTAACCATCCCGTCGAATCCGTGCGCGGCAAGCTCAGGTGCGATCGGCCTCGTCACTCCCATGCCGCGGTGAAGTTCTTTTACGCACAATATATCTGCCCCGTGTACCTGCGGCATGCGCGTTATCGATTCGGTCCGTACACCAAGGCTGCGCGCGGCAATACGGTAGTTTTCCAGTACGTTTTCTCTGTTTCCGCCCGGCTCTCTCGAAAAGCTAAGGTTCAGCGAATTTTCAGGCAGCGGAGATACACCCCCCGACCGCTCGGAGAATCCGGCAATAACCGTATCGTCTTTAAAGAAATCGTAAAGGATCATATCTTTTCCGGTATTATTCCATTATTATGCATTATGCGCATATTATTCTTCGCGCACGAGCCCCCGAAGCAGCGCGATCTCCCGTCCGTATCCGTCAAGTTCGTTAGGCGTTTCCAGATAAAACGGAAGGTCTCTGAGCGCCGGATGATTTACGATGCGTCCGAACGCTTCGATCCCGATGCTGCCCTCGCCTATCTTCTCGTGTCTGTCCTTGTGGCTCGAGAAAGGATTTTTAGTGTCGTTAATATGGATCGCTTTGAGCCTCCCGATACCGATCACACGGTCGAATTCGTCAAGCACTCCTTCGAGGTCGTTCACGATATCGTATCCGCCGTCGAAAACATGGCAGGTATCGAGACACACTCCAAGCTTCTCATTAAGCTCCGTGCCGTCGATTATCCTCCTGAGCTCCTCAAAGCGGCTGCCCACTTCACTGCCCTTGCCCGACATCGTCTCCAGCAGGACGGTCGTGCTCTGCTCCGGTTCGAGTATGGCATTCAGCATTTCGGTGATCAGCTCGATGCCCTTGCCGATACCCTGCCCGACGTGGCTGCCCGGGTGGAAATTATACATATTTCCGGGCGTGTATTCCATACGTTTCAGATCGTCGCGCATCGTGTTAAGCGTAAATTCACGCACTTCCGGCCGTTCGGCGCAGGGATTAAGCGTGTACGGGGCGTGGGCAAGTATTTTCACGAAGTTGTTTTCGCGCATGAATGCGATCGCTTTTTCTGCGTCTGCGGGGTCAATCTCTTTCGCGGCTCCTCCGCGCGGGTTTCGCGTGAAGAACTGGAACGTATTCGCCCCGATCGATGCAGCCTCATTGCACATATTCATATAACCCTTCGAATTCGAAAGGTGGCAGCCTATATTAAGCATTATCATTCTCCTTCGTAATTGACCCCGGCTCCGTCACGCCGTCGAGCGTCGCGCTGTAGATCGTACCCTCAAAAATACCGAGGGCAAGAGTATTGTCCTCCCCGAGCGTGAAGCGCAGTTCCGCCTCTTCCGGAGCTTTGCAGTCGAACAGGCACTCGGCAACGGTCGCGAATGTCAGTGCGTCTTCCGCAAATATGCGGCCTTTTCCGCTGACAACGACCTTCAGCACGTGCTCTCCCCTTTCCACATAAAGTCCCTGGTACAGTTTCCCGGCTCCCACGCACGCGAAACCGTTTCCGAACCACACGTCGCCCTCTTCCGTCCAGAACGTCCTGCCGGTGGAAAAGTCGTGGTTCTGGAAGAACGATGCCGAGCGGATAGGCGTGTCGGACAGGAAATTCGTCGGTTTTATGCATAAAAGATCGGTCGGAGACAGATATTCGTTGTTGAATATGCGCACGTTCTTAACGGGCGACCAGTCATCCGTCTCGGTATTGTCGAAAGGCATCTTTCCGTTGTACGGGTTATCGGGCCACGTTCCTACGGCGTATCCACCGGCCAGCACGCAGTCGTACACGTTTATGTCGTGGATCTCTGTACGTTCCGGCACGGGATCGTCGCTGCCCCAGGTGATGAAGCAGATCGCCTTGCCGCCGCCAGAATTCAGGTAGCAGTGCGCCACTTCGATATGGTGAGGACCGTTCACTGCGCCCGGAGTCGCCCACCACCATTTGATGCCGCGCGGGTCGTTGTACGAACTGGTAAGCACGATCGCGTCGTCGTTCGATTCAAAGAAACAACGCTCGACTTTAACATGATTTGCGCCGCGCGAAAAACTGAAACCGTCGCCCGAAACGCACTTGACCTCGTGGAGCTTGATGTTAGCGATATATCCCTTCCGGCTCGCGCTGAAATCGGTGTGGTAATTGTTTGCCCGAACGATCTCGATATCGCGCACTTCGTAATTCTCCACGCCTATGAAAGCCACGCTGATGCAGTGGATGCGGTCCTGGCAGTTATTCGGATACCACCCTATCCTCTTCTCTTCGCTGCCCGTATCCATGCTGCGGATCTTTCCGCGGCCGGTGATCTTTACGTTTTTCTGAAGGCGTGCGAAGATGAGCGGGTACGTGGCGACATGCAGTGCGTGCGTCCAGTTTATGTCGCGCATCGGAACGTCGTGGCCGTAGAAAGGCTTGTATTTGTAATCCGAATCCGTCTGCGACTGCCATAGCACCGTGCCTTCCTCCAGGTGGAGTTCCACGTTCGATTTAAGCATCAGGTTCGTGATGATATACCTGCCGGTGTTATGCATCGGGACAATAACTTTTCCTCCGCCGAGTTCGTGTATGCGGTCGATCGCCGCCTGTATCGCGTCCGTATCGTCAGTGAAAGCGTCGGCAACGGCTCCGAAGTCCAGGACCGATACTTCCCTGTCCGGCAATGTGAACGGATAAGGATTGCTCGCGAAATCTTCGTAGTTCTCGATATAAAAGCGAGGCGCGAACTGGATTTCCTCACCGCCGTCCGTTTCAAGGAACGCGAGAAACTGTGACGTTAGGCGCGTGACCTTTCCCCTAACCATCGGGAACGTTACGGTCAGTTCTCCTCCCAGCGTGCGCTTTTCCGCAAGAAGTCTCGTGCGCCTTTCGGTAACGTCTTCCACGATATACATAAACGTCTCGTAGACCTTGACGTTTCCCGGAATATCCGCCTTAAGCACGGCTGTAACAGCCTCGTTATCCGCCCGGCAGGAAATGACCTTTCCGGCGTACCGCTTTATCGGCTCCTCCTCTTCCGGAGTGATTCGGCGCACGACCGCATACCCTTTTCCGTTTAAGAATTCAAGTCTGAAGCCTGCCAGCCTGCCCTTCGCACCTGGAACGTCCGAGAGATTGAAGAAATACGCTTTTGCGCCGCTAAAAGGCTCGATACTGAATTCTTTAGAGTTCGGTAAGCTGTATTCGGGCTCACCGGTTACAAGGAACCACAGTCTCACCCGGTCGCAGCTGCTGTGGTTTTCGAGCACGAAGAAAAGCGTGTTTCTGAGTTCCAGCGGAGCGTTATATTTTGTATTGTGTGCGTCCGGGAAATACGGCGAAGTAAGGCATGCACGGATATTACCGTCGTTTGAAGGAACGCCTCTATCCGTGCCGGTGTCAAAGTCGAGGCGCAGGCCGCCGTCAAAGCTAATCCGCTCTCCTTCGAACGAAAAGCTTTTCCACGCGCCCGGAACTTCGAAAGCAAAATCGCATATCTCGCCGAGGGCAACGGCTCCGATCTGGTATTTTCCTGCCCACGGTTCATCACCCTCGTTCCTGACACCGATCTCGATCGCATTGACCGCGCCGATACCCTCGAAACCGCCTATCGTAAACGCCGTCGTATTCCAGCATTCCGCCAGAATAGGCGCCTCACCCTCAAAAATGCCTTTGCCCGAATAGAGCCTCACCACGAGCCAGTACTGATCTCCCGGAGCGAAGCGCGTCACGTCAGATGCGACGCTAAGGCACGAATACCCGGTGAAATTCTGAGGCTCGGAATAATCCTTGCGGAGCGATCTGAGCTCGCCCGCCGGAAGTTCCATACACACTCCCTGAACGCACCCGGACCCTTCGTAGTAGCCCTTGAAAGGCGTGTTGGAAAAAGATGTGACGTATTCTGCGGATATTGTACCTCTGCACGGTTTGAAGCCTTCGTCCGTTCCGGCGAAGATGTGAACTTTTTTCTCGTTCGTGAGAGGATATCTTTTCGTTACGGCGTTTTTAAGCATTATGTTACGACCTCCGCGCAAAAGCGCTAAAGTGATTTTTAATTAATTGACCGACGGGGCGCGCCAGTCGAAAGCGGGCTCCGGAGCCTCGAACGGCAGGCGGAACATCTTTTCGTCCAGTGCCTCACCGTCCCTGAGGTGTTTGATTACATTGACGAGCATCTTAACGTCCGTGACACTGTGAGAGTGTGTCCCGGGGCGGAAATACCAGAAAAGATTATCGCCCGCACCGAGGAAATCGAACACTTCTTTCGCGGCAACGGTCGTCTGCCATGAGCCTGCGGGGTTCGACCAGAAGTCTCCGGCTGCTTCCGAAACGAACAGTGCGCGCGGGGCAACCATCGCTTTCAGGTAGTGCGTGTCGAACGGGAGTTCCGCTTCTTTAGTCCTGTATTTTTCCATATCAGGCCCCATCCAGAAAGAGAAAACACTGATGAGGTCGTCGAGTGTCTCGCTTCTGCCCTCCGTGCCGTCTTCGTACTTTCCGGTCATATGGATCCTGTAGCAGCCGCACGCTCCGGCACACGTTGCGTTCGGATTTACGACGCGCGCACGCTCGTCAAGGGCACCCGCCAGAGCAGTCGTCTTTCCGCCGCGTGAATGGCCCGTGAAAGCGATCCAGTCAGGGTCAACAGGCATCCCTTTGATCTTAAGCAGCGCGTCAACGCACCTGGAATAGCCCCATGCCCACGCGCCGAGCGTTCCGAACGTCTTGTCCGGATAAGTATTATAAAGCTGTCCCTTGCCCCTGCCCTCGTTATTGAGGTCGTGCGCAAGTTCGGTGCGGTCAAAGAACGCCCAGCCGATGCCGCGGTCGAGCGCCGCGTCAAGATATTCCGGAGACATATGGTATCTCCAGCACTGGTCTCCGTCAACGATTATCGGATACTTTTCCATCGCGACTTTCGGGAGCAGCACCTGCATGCGGAAATGCACCGGTTTCTCCCTTGTACCGGTGTGGATCATATATCCTCTCACATACTGCGAATAGTATAGCATTTCCACGTCAACGAATTCTGGCTCCGGAGGCTGCGTCCCGTACTGGAGCTCGACGGCCGTCTTGTATATTTCGGCGCGCCTTTCGGGCCACTGCTCAGGCGAAGTCAGCCTTTCACCTGAATCACTGATAAAAGGATCCGGAAGTTTTCCGAGAAGTTCGTATCCTGTGATTTTCAGAAGGTCGCTCCTGACCGCTTCGGAATCGTTCATATAATACCTCCGTTAATTCTTTAAAAACGGCGCCATGCCTGAAAACGCTCTGGCCGCGCCGTTCTCGAACCCGTCGTGCCAGCTGCACTCTATCGTCATTCTGCCGTCGTAACCTATACTTCGAAGCGCTGCCGCCCATTTTCTGAGCACCGGTTCGTCTTCCGCCAAAGGGTAGCCTCTCCCCTCATCCGGCCTGGCAATATGCACATGCTTCAGCTCACCGGGACGGATAATGTCAATCGTGCTCAGATCTTCTTTATTCATGTAAAAATGATAGAAGTCGACAAGGCATCCGACGTTCGGGTTTCCCACAGCGCGGCTGAATTCGATCCCTTCGGCCAATGTGTTGATGTAGTTCGTTTCAGCGTATCTGAGCGGCTCGATTATTACGGTTATTCCGTATTCCGAAGCACGCGTTCCGATAGCGTCGATCAGACGCATGAAACGGTCTTTCGCCGCGGCCGGGTCCATTCCTTCCGGGATCGAGCGGTTCCTGCCGCTCCCGATCACGCAGAACGATGCACCGAGCTTCTCGCCTGCCCTGAAGCTTTTCTCAGAAAAAGCCACAAGGTTTTCGATGGTGTCACCGTAGATTGAAATGTTTCCGACAAAGAAGCAGTTAAGCCCTCCGATCCGGATACCTTCACCGGCAGCACGCTCTCGAATCAGCGCAAGTGCATTGCCGTCAAGGTCCCTCACGCCCGGAGCAGGTATTTCGAGATACGAAAAGCCGCTCCTCGCCGCCGTGCTGAGATCCTTTTCTCCGCAGCAAACTCCGATCTGCATACAGACGCCTCCTTTATTCAGCCTTCCCACGGTATAAGCATTTCTTCCGGAACTCGGGATGCGTCAAATCTGTAGTGCGCGGCGACCGTGTGATCTCCGCCCAGATAATCCTGCTCCCTCTCCGCCTGACCGCCGTTGTGGATGATGTACGGCCGGCCAAGTTCATTGCGCTTATCCGAAACGATGCCTATATGAGTGTTGTTGTAAAAAATAACGATATCTCCCGGCTGCCATTCTTCGATCTCGTCTATGTCATTCGTCAATTTTATCGCATATTCGTCGAAGAATATTCTCAGGTTTCGCACGCGGCGGAAGTCGATCTTGCTGTCACGCTTCTCCTTACCGCTGTCGATCATAGGATAACGCCACTTGTTTTGGCGGATATCCCTGTCTACCATGTATCTTAAACTGTACCCTGCTTCCCGGAACGAGCGCCATATTACGTCTGCACAGACTCCTACGTCATCAGGCGGATATCCGTTTGCCTGGTAGCTCGCGTCGTATCTGGGATGGTTTTCAGCGTCTTTTCTGGCCCCGATAAGAAAATCGGTGTAGTCGTCGATACCGTTGCCGTTAAAGTCCACCGGGCTCGTGACGCGCTCGATGTATGCGTACGGGTCTGCAGGCTCCGGCTCGGGAGTCGCATCTGGATCGGGCGTGGGAGACGGCGCAGGTGTCGCTGTGGGTCTTACTCTGGGAGTAACGACAGGTTTTTCCGTAGGTGCTTCTGTGGGTTCCGGCGAAGGTGAAGCAGTCGGTTTCTCCGTGGGAGTTTTAGTCGGTTCGGGGGAAAGTGTCAATGTTTCTTCCGGTTCTTCCGACGGAGGCGGTGTCAATGTTTCTCCGGCGGTCGGCAATCCTGTTTCTGCCTCGTCCGGTGTCTCTTCAGGCGTTTCGAAAGGTGTTTCGTCAGGTTCCGCCGTTTCGGCATTATCAGTCGATACGGGTGTATCATCAGGATCGCCCGGACGCACGGGGCTGATATACGTTATAACCGTTCCGCTCTTCTCAGGCGTCTGCGAACGCTCTTCCGGGCGCACTTTTTCAGACCCTGAACACGACGTCAGGATCAAAACTATCATTATCGTCAATGCGGCCGCAATTTTCTTCACTTACCGGTTCCTTTCGCACCTGATTTTATGCTGCCGACGGTCTTCGTTAGCGAGTGGGATTCTACCACAAAACGCGCTTTTTTTCAAGTCTCCGGATACTCTTTGAAGGCTTGTTCCATTTTACTGTTTTTCCTGATATAATAATAAAAAAGCAGCCGGGCGGAGGTGAGAGAGATTGACCGGGACGAGGCTTGAAAAACCGAGAATGCGTGCATTGACCGCACTGATAGCGCTGATCATGATGATCACATTGACCGTGCAGTCTTTCGCATCGTACGGAACCGAGACGGAAGACGACGAAGTTCCGGAAGACTTCCTGTCGTATATTGTCCTGGAGCAGGATTCCGGGCAGGTCCTGTACACGCAGAACGCTTATATGATCGCAGACCCTGCGCTTCTCTCGAAACTGATGTGTGCCGTCGTGGTGATGGAATATTCCGCCGACGGTAAGAAAATACTCGTGACCGACTCCGTGACGCCTAAGGAGAACAGCGTTTCGAAGGACGGTAAATTCAAACTTTACGCAGGCGCGAGCTACACGGTCGGGAATCTCCTGAGGGCGCTTCTTTTAGGCGGTGCGGATAACTGCGCCAGGGCGCTTGCCGCATATATCAACCCGAATACAGAATATTTCGTCACGGTAATGAACCAGACGGCCGCAAAACTTTCCATGAAGGATACGTATTTCACTTCTCCTGACGGAGCGTACAGCACCCTGTCGCGCACTTCCGTAAACGATTTTGCGATCCTTTACGATTACGCGCTGAAGATCCCGACTGTCAGGAATATCATTCAGAGCGAGTTCAGCCACATCTGGGACAATACCGCTGTTTTCAACCTTTGTTCGCTCCCCTTCTCACTTAAAAACACGTACGGGACGTCAACGGCGGGAGGTCTGTTTTTCAGAAGCGGAGATGACGCTCCGGGAACGATCGCGGTCAATATCACCCTGCCCCAGTCCGTTGCCAGCGACGTACCTCTAAAACTCATACTTGTTGTCCGCGACAGCGTTACGGACGAAGAGTTGATGACGCTTACTCGGTCGCTGATCGCCGACAGCTATGCGGAGTTTCACAAGACGAGAGTGTACAAAGCTGGAGAGAAGATCGCCGATTGTCCTGTCGCCGGTCAGACGCTCGACATTCTCGCCGTTACTGATTTTTATATGGTCGTTCCGTCGGACACGGTGCCGTCCGCATACATCCAATCTATAACGTACTCTTTTTCGGATGACGGTTACAACCCCGGTCAGGGCAATTCCGCCGGCCTTCGCCCTCCAATTACCGAGAGGCAGGAGCTGGGCACGGCGTCGCTCCTTCTTAAAGACGGATCCACGTTCGACGTCAGGATCATGGCGGGCAATACGATCCAGACGAATAACCCCGGTTTCAACAGCTTCCTGAATATGGTCGGGAACAATAAACCTTTGTTCATCGTTATCGCCGTGCTGCTCGCTGTAGAGCTGTACGTTGCCACTGCCGTGATCATCAGCAAAATACGCAAAAACCGCGAAAAAAAGCGCCTCGACCGCATCAGGGCCAAGGCGCAGCAGAATTGATCTTGCCGTCCGTCTTATTTTATTTTCGCCAGATGTGCGAATCTGGGAAGTCCGTCTTCTACCGGAGGATGAGACTCGCCCTGAATGAGAGGCAGAGCGTACTTTACGTAATCCTCTGTGATGAAGTTCCCTTCCGCGTTGATCCACTCGCGCGGAAGTTTCTTTTCTGTGTTCGCAACGTCGCTAAGCGGAATCATCTTGGGAAGGCACTTGTAATTACCCTCTTCGTCAGTCGTGCGCTCGAAACCGATGCAGTAATCGGTGTAGCCTTCTACAGCTTTCTTAACAGCCGTTGCACCTGCCATATGAGCTTCGTTCACGTCGGTTAAAGAACCGCAGTGAGCTGCGCAGCGCTGAAGCAGGCTGAATTCGATCCCGCGGACTTTGCAGCCGATAGCTTCCTTAGCAGCATTTGCGAGAGTGGTGGCGACTCCGCCCAGCTGAGCGTGTCCGAATGCGTCTCTGACGCCGCTGTCGGCAACGAATCTTCCGTCTGCGTATTGTGCGCCTTCGGATACCGCCACGATGCATTTGCCCTGCTTCTCGTATACGCGCTTAACGTCTGAAAGATACTGCTCCATCGAGAAAGGCAGCTCGGGAACGTAGATCAGATCCGGACCCATGCCCTTGTAGGCAGCGAGAGCCGTGGAAGCGGTGAGCCAGCCTGCGTGACGTCCCATGACTTCGAGGACTGCGACCATACCGGTATCATAAACGCGTGCGTCCTGGTAAACTTCCATCGTGGACGTGGCAACGTACTTCGCGGCCGAGCCGTATCCGGGGCAATGGTCTGTGCCGTACAGGTCGTTATCGATCGTCTTGGGCACGCCCATAACGCGCATTTCGTACCCTGACTTCTGCATGTATTTGCTGATCTTATTACACGTGTCCATCGAGTCATTTCCGCCGTTATAGAAGAAATAGCGGATATTGTACTTTTTAAACACTTCGAGCAGGCGCTTGTAATCAGTATCGTCAACATCCGCGTCCTTGAGCTTGTAGCGTACCGAACCGAGTGCGGATGAAGGAGTGGTCTTAAGCAGTTCGATCTCGTACGGATCTTCCTTGCTCATATCGTAGAATTCCTCGTCAAGCATACCGCGAATTCCGTGTGCGGCTCCGTACACTTTCGTGATGACGGGTTCTTTAAGCGCGGTCTGAAAAACGCCTGCGGCGCTGGAGTTAATAACGGACGAAGGTCCGCCCGACTGGCCGAAGATGGCTGCTCCGATCAATTTTTTCATAGTTTTCACCTCATATGCGTGCCTTCTGCTCCGGCACTTTTCTGTTTTAAAAATACGGGGCCCCGCGGTTTGCGAAGCCCCGCCGTTCAGCTGATCATTTGCCGAAAGCGTCCGGTTTATGCCTTTCCGCTGCAGCCGAGCACGTCGCGGAGTTTATGACGGACGAGCTCTTTGATGTTTGCTCTTGCGGGTTTAAGGTACTCTCTGGGGTCGAACTTATCCGGATGCTCGTTGAAGAACTTGCGGATCGTTCCGGTCATAGCCAGACGAAGGTCAGAGTCGATGTTGATCTTGCAGACCGCGGATCTGGCTGCTTCCCTGAGCTGCTCTTCGGGAACGCCGATAGCTCCGGGCATAGCGCCGCCGTTTTCATTGATCATCGTCACGTATTCCTGCGGAACGGAGGAAGAACCGTGAAGAACGATCGGGAATCCGGGCAGTCTCTTCTCACACTCGTGGAGCACGTCGAATCTGAGCTGGGGCTTCGTTCCGGGCTTGAATTTATAAGCGCCGTGAGAAGTACCGATGGCGATGGCAAGTGAGTCGCAGCCTGTGCGCGTGACGAATTCTTCGACTTCTTCGGGTCTGGTGTAGGAAGCGCAGCCCTCTGCGACCTTAACTTCGTCTTCGATGCCGGACAATGTGCCCAGTTCCGCCTCTACGACTACTCCGTGCTCGTGAGCATACTCAACGACGCGGCGTGTGATCTCTATGTTCTCTTCAAAAGGTTTCGATGAAGCATCGATCATTACGGAAGTGAATCCTCCGTCAATGCAGGCTTTGCAGGTATCGAAATCCGGGCCGTGGTCGAGGTGAAGCACGATCGGGATCTCGGGGCATTCGATAACGGCGGCCTCAACAAGTTTGATGAGGTAAGTGTGGTTCGCGTAAGCTCTCGCGCCTTTCGAAACCTGAAGGATAACGGGTGCGTTCTCTTCTTTGCAGGCCTCGGTGATACCCTGAACGATCTCCATGTTGTTAACGTTGAAAGCACCGATGGCGTATCCGCCACTGTACGCTTTCGCAAACATTTCTTTTGAAGTTACTAACGGCATATTCAAAACATCTCCTTATAAAAATTGAGTTTTGCTGAAGAATTGAACGGGCTTTTTACGGTCATTCCGCATACCGCCGCATTCATCGGTATTTTATCAAATCCGCTCGGAATGTGCAACAATTATTTGGCTGCGCTGTTCTTCTTTTTATTCTTTGCGGCAATGATAACGACTGCTGCAATGACGGCGACAGCGACGGCGGCAATGACGATACCGACGATGAGTCCGGTATTGTTTTTACCCTGATCTTTATCCTTCGTACCGTTATCGGGAGCTTTGGTAGCTGTCTCGGGTTTGTCCGTCGCAGGAGCTTCTGTAGCGGGATCGTCCGCGGGAGCTCCGGTCGCAGGTTCATCAGTCGCCGGAGCATCCGTGGCAGGCTCTGCGGTGGCGGGCTCTGCGGTAGCAGGAACGTCAGTTGCGGGAACTGCAGTCGCATTTTCGTCAGTTGCAGGCGCTTCAGTTACAGGTGCATCGGTCGCCGGAACATCTGTCGCAGGTACGTCGGTCGCCGGTACATCTGTCGCAGGTACGTCGGTCGCCGGTACTTCGGTAGCAGGTACTTCGGTAGCAGGAACATCGGTCGCAGGCACTTCGGTAGGAAGCGAAACGGAAGTCTTTCCGAGAGAAAGGTACGGATAAATATTGACGCTCCAGCTGTCAGTACCGCCTTCCATTGCCTCGGAATAAACGACAGCCCATGTAAGTTCGCTCTCGGGACCGAAAGTATCGTTGATCTGGAAATTCACACCGATATCCTGACCGGCCGCATCTGCCGGAACAGCAAATTCGGCGACGTATCCGCCGGAAACGCGCTTTGCAGCGTATTTGAAATATTTGGAAGCAGCCGTCGGGCCGTACGCCTGAAGACCGTTCTTATCATAAACGCTTGGCCAGCCGTCGCAGTCGATACGGTACTGCATGATGTCGTAGATATTGTTATTGTTAGGAAGGTTGATGAACACTTCGAACGAGTCTGTGCGCCAGGGAGCATTTTCGCGGTTAGACTGAAGAGGAGTCTGAACTTCATCATCCTTGACCTCTGCAAAAGCATAGACCGTACCGTTTGAGAACAGGAGCGTGACAACGCCAGTCGCTCTGACTTCCTTGTCCTTTTCGTACTTGATATCGACTTTCAGGCCCTGCTCGTATATGCTGTCCTTCTCGCCGTCAATCTTGATCTCTACGTCGGTCGCAGGAACGTCTCCGAGATATCCTCCGCTCTTATTCGCGGAAGCCGGAATGACCGAGATCATTGCGCAGATCATGAACACCGCGGTCAATACCGTCATAATGCGCACCATTTTTGTTGTTTTTTTCATATCAGGATACCTCCGTGATCTTTCGCTAAAAAACATATTACGGCCCGGCATTATCTGCCAAACCGTAATAAATTCTACCCTTTTAGTGCAAATATTGTCAATATTATTCTGGAGAGTTGTAAGCGCAGGGATTTTCATTTTTTATTCAGCATATCATTCCTCAGTCTCGTAATAATACGAATAATCAATGCCCTTCATGATGATCTCGCGGTTATTAATATCATCGGTCAAAGCGCCATTTATCAGCCCGTATATTATCGCGGGATCAGTGACGCTATCGCGCATTGCCGAGAGATAATCCTTTTTATCGATCCGGCTCCAGTCAACACATTTTTTCAGGTTCTTTTTCAAGATCAGATCGAGCCAAATACGCGTACTCCGGCCGTTGCCCTCCATAAAAGGATGGGCAAGATTCATTTCGATATATTAATTGACGATCTCCTCAAGCGTACGCTCGGGCAACGTTTCGACATGCTCTAGCGCATCGTCCAAGTATCGCGCGGGAGTAAAAACGAAACCACCCTTTGCGATATTGACCGTCCGTATCTGCCCCGCAAAGTCGTAGAGCCCGCCGAAAATATCAGCGACATTTGGCTCACAAACAGGCACTTTCCTGATCCATGAGCCAAACCCGAAGGCAACAAGTGGCTCTACCTCCTTTCTTCTCGTGTTTAACAAAGGAAAATGAGCGATACCTGGCTCACAAACCCCCACTTTTTGAGATTCGTGAGCCACGCATTTTCTCGAGCAGTAAAAAAATGAGCAACAGTTGGCTCACGAAATCGACTTTTTGGGGTTTGTGAGCCAACATTTTTTTGATGAGGAAGAAAAATGGGATATTGCCGGATACTGCTTACTCCTGATAATACCGCATCCAGTAATTCTGCGTTGCCATAGTTTCCATGCGGTCAAGAAGGTCCTCGATGGATGATTTAACGCTGATCGCCTTGCCCGCCATTGTTTTCATCTCGGTACGCATGTATGTAGACACTTTAGAAGGCACGTAACAAGAAAGCGATGCAGGAACGGATTGACCCTTGGCAGGAACACAGGCTGCAAAATTTTTGCCGGTGGTATCGACGACCTTAACATCCTGCAAAAACCGGTCGATATCAAGCGTCGTAAGCGCAGGCAGCGTGCCTCGTGCGGAGTTCAGCACCGTCTGACCCTCCTCCGTCCAGGCGAACGCCACGAACGTCTTAGCAGCCAAAGCATTGGAGGAATCGGCAACGTTCGCCCTGATGCCGAAGCAATCCGTTGCCACCGCGGTACCGCTGTTAGTACCTTTCTGAGACGTCAACGGGAAGGGCGCCACGTCCCAGGAGACCTGAATAGTATTCATATCATACACGTACGGATAAAGCTCGCTCAGCAGCGCCGCGTAGAACACCGGCATACGCGAATCGAGGGCATCCATGACCGTCTGGGCAGGACCGTATGATTGAACGTTGTTGACACCGTCAAATACGTCTTTTGCCGGTAGAATCGAATTGTAGCCATCCGTGTACGCATAACTAAGATCATAGAGCTCCTGGAGGACGACGTTGCGGACTTTATCATACCAGACCACGGAAGAGCCCGTATCTTTCCTGACGCGGGTCACATATTCCACCGAACAGCGCTCGGGTACTGCCCAGGATTTGATCTCGCGGCCGGAACATACGCGCAAAAGCGACAGGAATAGCGGTTCATATTTGAAATCCAGCTGGGCCCCGGCGAAATCTTCCCCGCTCTGGCCGATGGTGCGGCACAGCTTACAGAATTCATCGAAAGTCCAGCTGCCACCGACCTCATTGGCAAGGCCAAGCGCCTCGATAGCGTCCTTATTGTATATCAGCAGGAGCGGATCGCAGTTGGTGCCCATAGCGTACAAGTTACCGCTCACCGTACAGGATTCGTACACACCGGAATGGATATCATCCTTGACCCCGGTCTGGTTCGCAATATCATCTAAAAGCATCAGCGTGTGATCGACGTATGCATACTCGAACGCTTCCTCCCCCGGGAAGAACACCACGTCCGCATAGTCCGGCGACCCAGCCTCCGCTTTCAGCGCAGCCTCCGCGCTGCTGATTATCCGCGTCTCAACTTCGACATACGGACACTGTTTGCGGAATGCCTCAACATATTTAGCTAGCGCCTCCCGGTCCGTCTGGCCGTACGCTTCCGGCACGCCGAGAATGATGCTCCCGGTTATGCACGTCTCATCTGGCACATCGGTCGGCATTGGTTCAGTCGGTCTCGGTTCGGTCGAACTTGGTTCGGTTGGCCTTGGTTCGGTCGGATTCGGTTCGGTTGGCATTGGTTCGGTTGGCCTTGGTTCGGTCGGACTCGGTTCGGTTGGTCTTGGTTCGGTCGTACTTGGTTTGGTCGGACTCGGTTCGGTCGGACTTGGTTCGGTCGGACTAGGTTTGGTCGGACTTGGTTCGGTCGGACTTGGTTCGGTCGGACTAGGTTTGGTCGGACTCGGTTCGGTCGGACTCGGTTCGGTCGGACTCGGTTCGGTCGTACTTGATGCAGTCGGACTCGGTTCGGTCGTACTTGTTTCGGTCGTACTTGATTCAGTAGGAATCGGCTCGGCTGGACTTGGTTCGGTTGGATTCGGATCGGTCGGACTCGATTCAGTTGGCATTGGTTCAGTCGGACTCGGTGCGGAAACCACCGTCGTAGGTTCGCTTATATTGCCCGGTTGCTTCGGCAGCTTAACCGCCAGTACGATGCCTGCCGCCACGCACAATAACACTATTACCCCCAGCAGCACCGGGCGCCACACACGAAATTTCCGTCCGTCGCGCGCAGGTTTTTTATTAGTTTTTGGCTGTTTCACTTCTGCTGAAGAATTGACGTCAGGGGCAGCATTCTCCGCCCCGTCAAGATATTTATTGCCCGCTGCCAGCACGTCATCCGGCAGAAATTCCATATATTCTTTAAGTTCGCTCTCTTTCATATCTCTATCCCCTCCGCCTTCAGATATTCGTTCAGGCCTTTGCGCATCCTGCTGAGCGTCGACGAGACCGTGCCCTCCGCCATTCCGCTTTTGCGCGCGATCTCCGCCTCGCCGAGCCCGTGAAAGTATCTCGCGACAAACATGCCCCGCTTCTCCTCGCCCGCTTCCCTCAGGTAGGCCGCGATCAGCGCCGCCACCGCTTCCTTGTCCGTGGGGTCAATATCCGTCACTCCCACGTTTTCGGCTTCTTCCAGCGGCACTATCTTGTCCGGCGGTATATGCTTCTTCCTGCGCTGAGCCTTAAATCGGTTGATGGCAATATTCCTCGCCGCCTTGTGCACGTACGCACCGAGGTTGTCCGGCTTAGCCGGCGGCACGCTGTTCCACACCCGCATCAACATATCGTTCACGCACTCTTCCGCATCGCTCTCGCTGCCGAGTATCCCTGCGGCGATCGCCCGGCAATCCTTACCGTACTTTTTCACCAGCTCGCCTATCGCGGCCTCGTCCCGGTCAATCAATAATTTGACGATATCTGCGTCATTCATGTCTTAACTCCATCTAATTCGTCTTAACGTTCCCCGGGGCCAACTCCAGATCTGCCCCTTCACTCTTTATGACAACAAATACAAAACGATCCCTGCATAAAATCAATTACTTTGTGCAGGAATTTTTATTATTTCTAAAGCCAAACGTCACGTACTTTTAATTTCAGTTGTTTGCAAATTGCAAACAACTCGCCTTTTTGGAATTCTCTTCATACCAAACGGTTCTTACCGGTATATCTTCAAAAAAGCGTGTAGACGTTTTCTGCATAACGATTTCTCTATTGCAATATTTATAATCTTTTGATTACTACATAAAGTCAACTATTTTTGGGTTTTAATTGAAATCAATTACTGACAAATCACACACTTCTCTCCGTATAGCGGTAGGATCCTGTCATTGGTGAGCAAAGACATCTTTTCCGCTTTCGCCTGGGCGAGCAACATGCGATCGAAGGGATCTTTATGATCGGCGACCTGAGGGGCATTGACCGTTTCGGCCTCTAACACATGCTTTTCTTTCAATTCCAGCGAAACAAAACCAGCTTCGTTGCACGCCGCAGAAAATACTTCCGCCGTCAGGTCAATGCTTTCCGGATGGACCGCATGCTTCAGCATCACTTCCCACACCGAAACAACGCTGTAATAAATCGTATTGTCCGGGTCAATTATCAGATCCCGCGACTTTTTTGTCAGTTTCGGTGAGTCGATCAGCGCCCAGATGGCAATATGTGTATC
>JAGADO010000057.1 GCA_017613535.1 Clostridia bacterium
GCAAATAAAAGCATTGTGATTGACGGCGACTTTTCGGCTTGGGACAGCGTTGCCCTTTATTATGGTGATGATGATGACGATACTGCCATTAGAAATGCAGGCGGATACGGTATCCTGAAGTACGAGAATATAACAGGCAGAAACGATTTTAAAACGTCTAAAATTGCTTACGATGATGATAATATTTACTTTTACGTTGAAACAAAAGCTCCCATATCATCGTATACGGATCTGAACTGGATGAACCTTTATATCGGTATTCTTTCTGAAGACTGCAGGATCCGCGAAGATCTGCCTAACTGGGAAGGATTCCAGTATGTATTGAACCGTAATAATGTTGCTTCGGATCTTACACGGCTCGAAAGATCCAAAGGTGGATGGGATTGGGAAGTGGCAAATGATTTTATCCCGTATTTTATTGATTCTGACAAAATGGAAATAGCGATTCCTCGTTCCACCCTTGGATTGCAAAATAGCGGTAATAATATCAATATAATGTTCAAATGGGCAGATAATATTGATTCCGGCGGTGATATTATGAAATTTTACCAGGACGGAGACGCCTTGCCCAATGGGCGCTTTTACAACGTGTTCAGTAATTCCGCCGCGAAGAAAAAAACTGCATCATCATTTTGGACGATTCTTGCAATTACAGCCGGTGGTTTGTCCGTCGCGGCAGCGGCGTTACTGTTATTTTTCAAGAAAAAAAGAAGGGAAAAACGACAATGAAAAAAAGTATTGTATCCTTAGTATTGGCGTGCCTGGCAATATTTTGTTTTACAGCATGCGGGAATTCCGGCGAAAAAACTCAGGTTCCCTTGGCAACGACTCCGGTGCCTATTCGGACTCCGGATCCGAATGTAGCTACTCCTCAGTCCGCTACTCCCCAATCCTCAGCCTCCACAGTTGTTTCTGCTTCTCCTTCACCCAGGCCAACTATTCAGCCCGGGCAGCACACATACGCGGGCGAAATATTAAGTAATAATCAGTTGGATCTTTATTATTGCGATAAATCGGCTGATAACGGGGTTATAGTAATTAATAACAGCCTTGCGTTTCAGATATTCCCTACTACTGAGTTTAAAGCTATTTATGTCTCCTGCCCAAGTATGAATGACGATAAGGGTACTTTAATATTTGATATTTATCAGTGGATGGGCTCCTACGAAAGCACACTGGAAGGGACTCCTATTTTGTCAGAAACTTTTGAAGATTATAAAGACAATACGCTTATTATGCTTGCCGGTGAGCAGCCGTTTGCTGACGGAGAATATTTAGTTTATATTACCACTCCAGATCCTGAAAACGGTGTTGGTGTCTGGACAAAATTATCAGACTTTGAAGGGCAAAAAGTTTACATTGACGATGAACTGATTGAAGGAGTTAATATCAACGTACAGATCAGATATATTAACACTCCTCAAAACCATTTCGGACCGCTTTCAGAATGATAATAACACACTTGCCTGCGCGTCAATTCAATGTATTGACATTTTCAATACATTGTCATATAATTCTTCAAAGAGGAGTTGATATCGATGGCAACAACGAACATTAATATCCGAATCGATGAAGATCTGAAAAAAAGTGCAGAACAGCTGTTTTCCGATCTCGGCCTTAATATGTCTTCCGCAATCACCATTTTTCTTCGATCTTCCGTTGACTACAACGGCATACCGTTTGAAATAAAAAAGACCGGACGTGCCAGAACATTAAATGATGACGAATTGCTTTCGGTCTCAGATTCGATTATTAGTAAAAACAAAGAAGCCTATGAGGTTCTGGCAAAATGAAGCTGCTTTCAAAAAGCCAGATTATTCTGCTGCACAAACAGCTTATCGGTGCCACCGGCGGAACAGACGGGCTCCGTGACGAAGGCCTGCTCGAGGCGGCCGTTTTTGCCCCGCTTCAAACATTTGGAGACGCGGAACTTTTTCCTACTGTAGTAGAAAAAGCGACGCGTCTCGGGTTCGGACTTATTAAGAACCAAGCATTCATCGATGGCAATAAACGTATCGGCGCTCATGCTATGCTTGTAATGCTGGCAATAAATAATATTGAATTGGAGTATACTCAAAAGGAGTTGTCAGATATCATTCTTCAGGTCGCGGCGGGTGAAAAGGGTTATCCCGAACTCCTCCTCTGGGTCAATACGCACATAATCGGCTGAACCCTTCCGCCTGCGCCGCACTTGCATACGCTTTGGTTACAGCAGCAATATCAGGAACTGCGACGCCAATACCACCGCGATGAGTGCAATCGGGTAAGTGGCCGCATACGCGCCGGCAACGTCATCGGACCCGGCAACATTTATAAGCGTGCCGAGTGCTGGAGTCGACGTCATACCGCCGGTAATCGAGCCGAGGTTATTGAGCAGGCTGAGCTTCAGCACGAACTTTGCAAAAATGAAGCCGATAATCATAGGCACGATCGTCATTGCCACACCGTACAGGAAATACACAGCCTTGAAATACTTGACGAAATTCGCTCCGCCGGCGATTCCCGCACCGATCAGGAACAGCATCAGACAGGTCTCGCGAAACACCTCAAGCGTCTTTTTATCCGGCATCACCTTGAAGCGGCCGAACCGCCCGAAATGGCCGAAAATCAGCGACACTATCAGCGCACCGCCGGTCGTGGTAAGCGAAAATGTTGTCCCGGAAAGACCCTTGCCCGAAAGCGGGATCTTGATCGCACCGAGAACGACGCCCAGCACGGCCGCCAGCGCAAAAGCACCGATGCCGAATTTGTCGAGTTCAAACAGCTTGCCCGGATCCTTTTTCCTGCCCCCGTCAGCTTCGCCCGCGCCGGAAAGCAGCGAACGCTCGTGGTCCATGTCCGCCTTCATAATTTTCGGGATCAGCTGCACGAACAGCACGACACCGATCACGCCGAACAGATATGCGATGCCGTGGCCTACAGTGACCGCGTCTTCGTACTGGGGCAATACCGTGGCTTTCGCCGCGGAAAACGCCGGTGTGCTTGTAAGCGACCCGGACAATATCCCCACCAGCATTGCCACAAATTCTTTCGGATCGGACTCGCCGCCGCGGCCGATAAAGAAGCACGCCACGCACGTGAGCGCTCCGGCAAGTATGATGATGACGCCCAGCAGTATGTACGATTTGAAGTTCTTTTTAAGGTTCATAAAGAAGTTAGGCCCCGCGATGAATCCTACGGAAGTAACGAACAGGATCAGGCCGAGATTTTCGACGATCTTCAATGCGTTACCCGCGTAACTGAGGCTTTTTGTGACGGTCTCCTCGCCCACTGTCTCGGTGTACTTCATCACCAGCTGAGGCTCGATGAACTTAAAGAACAGCGCACCGAACAGGAGGGCGATTATAAACACGCCCGCCGTGCCCAGAGATACGCCTTTTATTTTTATCCGCCCGAGCGCGTAGCCGACGGCCGCGATCACGAGCACGCACAGCATCAGAAAGCTGATGCCTGTGACAGAGACAACTCCTCCGAACAGATTCATAGTTCAGCATGCCCCCATTTAATAGTGTCAGCAAATTTAGGATTTCCGTGGGTGTACGACGGAAGCAGGAGCGGCGATTCGACCTTCGATTTCACGCCTGCAGCGCTGAGTTCCGCCTGGAATTTTTCGACGTGCGCGAGCGTAGGCACGCCGAGTCTGACATCAGGAACGTATGCGGAAGCAAACTTACCGGCATTGCGGCCGAACACGATGACGTCAAGGAGAGAGTTGCCCATCAGGCGGTTGCGCCCGTGCACTCCTCCGGCAGCCTCGCCCGCAACGAACAGGCCGGGAATGTTTGTCATGCTCTTATCCGTGACGTCCAGTCCGCCGTTCTGGTAGTGGAGCGTGGGATAGATCAGGATAGGCGTCAGGCGCATATCGATGCCGAATTTTGAATACATGCGAAGCATGCCGGGAATGCGCTTTTCGATCGTGCCCTTTCCGCCGAGCTCTTCGATCATGGGCGTGTCAAGCCAGATGGCGGAGCCGAGGGGCGTAGGCACACCTTTACCGCGTTCTTTGCACTCGCGGATGATCGAGGCGGCAGTGACGTCGCGCGTTTCAAGGGGGTTCATAAATGCGATTCCGTCAACGTTTACAAGCTGCGCGCCACAGGAACGTACTTTTTCGGTGACGAGCGCTCCGAGCATCTGCTCCGGGTAGGCAACGCCGGTCGGATGGTACTGGATCGTATCAGCGTAGAGCAGTTTCGCACCGGCGCGGTAGCCGAGGATGAGGCCGTCCGCCGTTGCCCCGTAGTGGTTAGACGTCGGGAAGCCCTGGTAGTGAAGTCTGCCTGCGCCGCCGGTGGCAATAATTACCGCCTTCGCTCTGGCGACTCTCAGCTCTCCTGTTTCCATATTGCGCAGAACGGCACCGGCGCACTGGCCGCGGTCGTCAAGCACGAGTTCGATCGCTGCCGTGAAGTCAACGATCTGTATTCCCCTGTTTATTACCTCGTCGCGCAGCACGCGCATGATCTCCGCGCCTGAATAGTCTGCGCAGGCGTGCATACGTTTTCTGGACGTGCCGCCGCCGTGAGTCGTGACCATCGTGCCGTCAGCGTCCTTGTCGAACATGACGCCGAGTTTATTCAGCCACTGGATGGCCTCGGGAGCTTCCATAACGAGCTTTTTAAGGAGCTCGGGTTTATTGTAGAAGTGGCCGCCGCCAAGCGCATCGAGGTAGTGGATCAGAGGAGAATCGTTGGGTTTGTCAGCCGCCTGAATGCCGCCCTCAGCCATCATCGTGTTGGCATCGCCGATACGGAGCTTGGTCACGATCATTGTCCGCGCGCCGCCTTCGGAAGCCTCAATAGCAGCAGATGCACCTGCGCCGCCTCCTCCGATGATGAGCACGTCGGTATCGTAATCGGGATGAGCCACGTCGACTTTAACGCCCAGCACGCGGCTGCGGCCCTCTAACAGGTCGCACAGCTCGGAAGGCACCTTTTCACCCTTGTTCGGACCGACTCTGAGCACCGCGAAACCGTCTTCGCGATAGTCCGGATGGAACCTGCGAAGCACGTCTTCTTTCTCTTCCGCACTCATGCGGCGAAGCTCGGCGCCGATACGCGAAGGACGGGTAGCTTCAACTTTCTTTATGGAATCCAGCATCGCACTGTCGTACACGCCGGGATCAACTTTTATTTCAAATGCTGCCATTTTTTTCGTCCTCCGTTATTTCTCGATCTCTCTGTGGTTATACATTTCCTTGAGCTCGTCCAGGGGCTTTTCGGAAAGTTCTTTTATGAGCGCATCGTAGTCGCCTCTGAGCACCTCGTCGACGCGATTGTCAACGTGTTCGCTTTCGGGGGCAATATATTTCCCGTAGAGCCTTCTGGCCAGCAGCGACACCATGGGGTGCGTTATACCGGCCGGGCAGCGTGCCGAGCACATGCCGCAGGCAATGCAGTCGAACGATGCTTCTGCGCATTTCTCGTATTCGCCGCGCTGTGCGTACGCGATGTACTGCATTACGGGCAGGCCCTGAGGGCAGGCTTTCGTGCAGGCGTTGCAGCCGATGCAGCTGTAAATCTCCGGGTAGAGCTCCATCATCACCGTCTGATCCGGCTTCACTTTTTCGATGTCGTACGTCTGCTTCTGTGTCGGGAAGAAAGGCAGGCTGGCGATGTACATATTGTCCTGCACCTTCGTCTGGCAGGCCAGGCAGAAACGGAGTTCCGAATCGCCTTTGATCCTGTATATCGTTGCGCACGCGCCGCAGAATCCCGCGCGGCAGCCGCAGCCTCTGATATGCCTGTAGCCCGCGTATTCCATCGCGTTCATTATCGTCAGGCTGTCCGGTACTGTATATTGTTTTCCGGCTATGTAGATATTAACCATTTTATCCATTTTGTGTTTATCCTCCTGAATCGTTGTCGCTCTTCCGCTTTTTCGCTTTTTCGCTCTTTCGCACTCCCGCGCTGACGCTCTCCCGGCGTCAATACTCGCCCGGCAGTTCGTCTATCTCGTCGCAGCGGAAGACCGGGCCGTCCTTGCACACGAATTTTGAACCAATATTGCAGCGGCCGCATTTGCCGATGCCGCACTTCATCTTAAGCTCGAGCGTGGTGTATACCTGCGTCTTATCGAAGCCCATCTCGATGAGCGCCTGAAGCACAAATTTGATCATAATCGGCGGGCCGCAGATTATGGCGGTGCAGTCGGGCTTGAACGCGAGTTCTTTAAGGTACGACGGTACGAATCCGACGTGTCCGTCCCAGCCTTCCTGCGGGCGGTCGATCGTCAGGTACACGCTCATATCGCGTTCTTTCATCCACTCGTTTTCGATCGTACCGAGGTCGACGAGGTCTGCGGCGCTTCTTGATCCGTACAGGATGTCAACGTGCCCGTAATCGTCGCGGTGTGCTCTCACGTATTCGATAACCGAATGGAGAGGCGCGAGGCCGATTCCGCCGGCAATGAACAGGAGCTTTTTGCCTTTGAATTCCGTGTCGACCGGGAAAGGCTTACCGTACGGGCCGCGGATACCGATCTGCTGCCCCGGTTCGATCGCATGGAGCGCGTCGGTGAGCTGGCCGCAGCGTTTGATCGAGAATTCCTTGCAGCCCGTTTTCGTGGGCGACGATGTGATGGAGAACATTGCCTCGCCGGAACCCGGGAGCGTGAGCATCGCGCATTGACCGGGCATGTGGTCAAACAGAGGGCTGCCGTCGGGGCTTTCTACGCGGAATGTTTTTACGTCCGGCGTGTCCGTGCGGATGGCGGTGACAACGCCCAGTTGCGGCACGAGCATATCTTTTACCGCACCGGGTACGCAGTTTCCGGAGCATTGTCCGGCGGCGTGCAAAGCGTCAGTATCAGTCATTGTCCGCACCTCCCAGCTTTTTCATAACTTTTACGATATTCATGGATATCGGGCACTTCTGCAGGCAGCGTCCGCAGCCTACGCACGAGAATGCGCCGTCGTAATTATCCGGATAATATTTGAGTTTATGCATAAATCTCTGACGGAAGCGCTGAAGCTGGTCCGGTCTGGGCGAGCCGTGCGCCATCATTGTGAAGTCGGAATACATACAGGAGTCCCACACGCGGAAGCGGCTTATGCCGTGGCCCGTATCGTATTCGCGTATGTCGTAGCACTGGCAGGTCGGGCAGACGTATGTGCATGTGCCGCAGCCGAGGCACGACGACGAGAGTTCTTTCCATTCGGGGCGCCCGAACAGTGTGAGCAGATCGGCTTCTTTTCCGAAACCGTCGGTGGTGAGGTCAGCCAGGGGCAGTTTCCTCATTATCTCTTTATGTTCCTCAGCGGCGTCATTCACGGCTTTCCTGTTTTCAGCATCGTTGCCGTCCATAATGATTCCGTCGAGCTGATCTAAGAGCGCCTCTCCCTTTTGGGTCAATGCCTCCATATACAGCGTGTCGCCGGAGATCCAGGACTGCACGTCGCCGCCGGGCTGTTCGGCGTCAATTCCGAATGTTCCGCAGAAGCACGTCTCTTCAGGTTTCGCGCACATCACGGATACCACCGTGCCGTGTTCGCGCCGTGCCTTGTAATAAGTGTCTACCGGGTCCGAAAGGAATACGCGGTCAAGCACTTCGAATCCCGCTACGTCGCACGCGTGTACGCCGAATACCACGAAGTCTTCGTCTTCCGGCGCCACCTGCGCGATCGAGAGGCTAAAGCCGTCTCGCTTGTATCTGACCAGGTCTTCGCTCTGAGGGAAGAATACGCCTTTCGCGCTCTTTACGGTGTGCAGCACTTCGGGATCGTAACCGGTTCCGGGCTCCCACGGAGCATAGTCGTACTGACCCGCTTTTTCGACGGGCAGATAGAGTTTTTTCGTGAGCGCAACGGCCGCAAACAGCTTTTCGAGTTCGTTCAAAGGAATTATCTTAACAGCCATGGTTTAGTTACCTCCTTTGACGACCGCGTGACCGGGCTCGATATCCTGCTCGGTGAAGCTGATCAGCGGACCGCGCTGACCGGCTTCTTCGCCGGCAGCATACTCGCCGTAAAAGTCGTTTATGTCTTTGATATATTTGCGGTTGAACAGGTGAAGCGGGATGCCCTGCGGACAGACGCGGGTGCATTCGCCGCAGTCGGTGCAGCGGCCCGCCACGTGGAACGCGCGGATGATGTGGAACATTTTTTCTTCGAAGCTGTCGGTGTTTGCCTTCGAAGCGATGCCGGACGCGTTGTTATCGAAGACGCATTTGCGGCAGGAGCAGGCGGGGCAGGCATTGCGGCACGCGTTGCAGCGGATGCACTTGGACAGTTCGGCCTGCCAGAACGCGAAACGCTGTTCTGGAGACATTGCCTCCAGTTCGCGCACACCTTCAAAGCGATCGCCGCGGGGGCCTTCATCTTCGTTGTCCGAAATCAGTTCGTCGTAAATTTTATGCGCCTTGCCCTTGCAGCTGTCGCACTTATTAAGGAGGACGTCGTCGATATTGACCTTTCCTTCTCCGTACAGCGTGGTGATAACAAGCTCGTTTCCGGAGTCTGCCTCCAGGACGCCTGTAATGCCCTTAAATCCGCGTTCGCGTATGCGGTCAATATCGCACATCCCCTCGCAGCCTACGCCCAGAATATACACGTTTTCGCGGTCAATACGGTGTTCGGTCAGCAGCTGGTTGAAGCTGTACGTGTCGCATGGTTTGAGCAGGACAAGAACTTTTCCCGCTCCTTCGCCGCCTGACGCGATGCTGTTTTTGATCATATACTTACTGAGGTTCGCGCCGCAGAAGCGGTTATAGACGAGATCTTTCAGTGATTCCTCAGTCTCGAATACGTTCGGCTCGCAATCGTAGAAGAACTCGCCGGCCTTCCAGCCCACGACCTTGCTTACGGTGCCGTCATGCATCAGTTCGCGCGCACGTGCGATCACTTTTTCGCTCACTTTTTGCATCTGAGGTCACCTACTTTCACATTTTCTCCCAGCTCGGTTATTTTAGCCACAAAGTCATTCATGACCGCCGAGAATCTTGCACCTTCTGCCGCGGATACCCATTCGACGCGCGTGCGTCCGCGTTCAACGCCGATGTAGTCGAGCATGCTGAACAGGAGCGCCATACGGCGGCGCGTGTAGTAGTTTCCGGTGCTGTAGTGGCAGTCTCCCGGGTGGCAGCCGCAGAGGATCACGCCGTCTGCGCCGCGCTCGAACGCCTTTAATATAAACATAGGATTTACGCGGCACGAGCAGGGCACGCGGATGATCTTTACGTCGGCCGGATACGACAGTCTCGAAGAGCCTGCCAGATCGGCGCCCGCGTAACTGCACCAGTTGCAGCAGAACGCCACGATGCGCGGTCTCCACTCTTTATTCTCGGTATTTGCCCCAGCGGCGTTTTCGGCCGCGGCTTTAACAGCGGGTTCGTTTACAGACACGTTTACAGACATATCGCTTCCACCTCCGCCATAATTTGTTTGTTAGAGAAGCCCTTGAGGTCCATCGCCCCGGACGGACAGACGACCGTGCAGGCGCCACAGCCCTGGCAGAGAGCCTCGTTTACGAGAGCCACGCGACGCGTTTCTTTCACGCCGTGGTCGTTGATCAGATGCGTGTCGTAAGATATTGCGCCGTACGGGCAGACCTTTTCGCAGCACGAGCAGCCATTGCAAAGGAGCTCGTCGGAGTGCGCAACGCAGGGGTTCGTTGTGAGTTTGTTTTTAGAGAGCAGGCCGATGACTTTCGATGCGGCCGCGCCCGCCTGGGAGACGGTCTCCGGAATGTCTTTCGGGCCCTGGCACACGCCGGACAGGAAGATGCCCGCCGTGGGGCTTTCCACCGGGCGGAGCTTGGGATGCGCTTCGGTGATGAAGTCGTTCGTGTCAATGCTCGCAGTGAGCATATTGGCCACCTTGCGCGCCGTAGGATCGGGCTCGATCGCCGTTGCCAGCACCACCATATCCGTATTCAGCACGATCTGTTCGTTTGCGATGAGGTCAACGCCGCGTACGACGAGGTGACCATCTTCTTCCCAGACCTTGCCCACCTGCCCTTTTATGTAGTCAACGTCGTACTGTTCCGCCGCCCTGCGGTAGAATTCGTCGAAGTTCTTTCCGGGCGTACGCACGTCGATATAGAACACGTGCACTTCTACGTCCGGGTATTTATCGCGTATCAGCATCGCGTGCTTGGCGGTGTACATGCAGCATATTTTAGAGCAGTACGGCTTTCCGCGGCCGGATACGTCTCTGGATCCGACGCACTGCACAAATACGATCGAATGCGGATGTTTTCCGTCGGAAGGTCTGAGCAGCACGCCTCCGGTGGGGCCCGCCGCGTTCATAATGCGCTCGAGTTCAAGCGAAGTGACGACGTCTTTGCACGTCGAGTACGAATATTCGTCGAATTTTGAAGCGTCTATCGGTCTGAACCCTGTCGCCATAACGATCGCGCCGTACTCTTCTTCGATGAATTCGTCCTGCTGCGTGTAATCGATCGCTCCGGCGGTGCAGACTTTTTCGCACAGCCCGCACTTTCCGGTGTTTAGCTTGATGCACTGTGTCTTATCGATGACCGCGACGTTGGGTATCGCCTGCGCGAACGGAATGTATATTGCGGGGCGGTTATTCAGCCCCATATTGAACTCGTTCAGGCCCTTTTTGGAGGGGCATTTGGACATGCAAACGCCGCATCCGGTGCACACGTCTTCTTTTACGAAGCGCGCTTTTTTGCGGATCTTCGCTTTAAAGCTGCCGACAAATCCGCTGACTTCTTCGACTTCTGCGTACGTTATCAGGCGGATGTTTTCGTTCGTCTTGGCTTCCACCATTTTAGGCGTCAATATACATGACGAGCAGTCGAGCGTCGGGAATGTTTTATCCAGCTGCGCCATCCTGCCTCCGATCGTTGCGTTCTTTTCGACGATGTCAACGGGGAATCCGGCGTCTGCAATGTCGAGTGCCGTCTGTATTCCCGCGATCCCTCCGCCGATGACGAGTGCGCGTTTTACGACTTTGCTCTCCCCTGCTTTTAGGGGCGTGTTCAGCAGCACCTTCGCCACGGCAGCACGCATCAGCACGCACGCCTTTTCGGTGCCCGCTTCTTTGTCTTTATGTATCCATGAGCAGTGCTCGCGGATGTTGGCGATCTCGACCATATAAGGGTTGAGGCCGGCTGCTTCCGCGGCCTTGCGGAACGTGGCTTCGTGCATCCTGGGGGAGCACGAGCATACGACGATACCGTTTAGCCCGTACTGCTTTATCGCGTCTTTTATTATATTCTGGCCCGCTTCCGAGCACATATACTGGTAATCCTGCGCAAATACCACGCCGGGCTGGACTTTCGCCTCAGCCACCACCCGGTCAACATCGACCGTCGCCGCGATATTGCTGCCGCACCAGCAGACAAATACTCCTAACCTTTGCAAATCTCACACCGCCTTTACTTCCTGTACCTGCGAAACGCGCTAACGAGGGCCTGCTGGGGGATCTCCTTGTCCGCTATGATCAGCGCCGGAACTTCGTCCGGGACAAAGTTCGAGCCTCCCTGTTCGCGTTCGGCCAGCACGCGTACCGCCGCCACTACATTTGCCGGTTCTACGCCGCGCGGGCAACGTTCTACGCATGCGAAGCAGCTGAGGCAGCGTGTTACCGTCTCGTCCTTCAGCAGCTCGTCTATTTTTCCGCGGGCAACCATCGTTACGAACTGATGCGGATGGAATTTCATTTCCCCGTACGCGGGGCAGGTCGCGGAGCATTTTCCGCATTTCATGCATTTTTTTACGTCGGAGCCGCTTATTTCTTTTATGATCCCGGCAATTTCTTTTTCGTCAAGTTTCATCCGCCGCGCCTCCTTCCCTGAGTCCGAGCGCCTCGTAAAGCAGCTCGGTGATGTAGCGCACCGGCATTGAACCGTCCTGATGTGCCCTTAAGTTATACATGCAGAGCGGACATGCTGTGATGAGTTCTTCAGCTCCGTGAGCGCGCGCGTTTTTGATAATCAGGTCAACGTTTTCCTTTGCCTGCGCTTCTGATTTCAGCGTGACGTATCCGCCGCAGCATTCGTTGCGCATAGCGTACACGACAGGCTCAGCCCCGAGCGCTTTGATGAAGTCTTCGATGATGTGAGGGTTTTCCGGATCGTCGAACTGCATCTCTTTAGACGGGCGCAGCAGCAGGCAGCCGTAGTAAGCGCCGATTTTGCGGCCCTTGAGCGGCTTTTTAACTGCTTGTTTGAGGTTATCAAAACCGATCTCATCTCTGAGCAGCTGGAGATAGTGGATGACCCGCGTCTCGCCAGCGTAAGGGACGGCAGGCTTGAGGTAATTATTTGCTTTCATGCGGATGTCCGCATTGCGCTGCATATCGCCGTTGACGCGCGTGAGCACATGGTGGCAGGCGGAACAGAGGGTAACGAGCGGAGTGCCGTTGTCCCTGGCTGCCATCAGTGCGCGTATCGCCGAAAGCTTCGTGGCAATCTCATCGCGCGCGATCGGGTAGACCGCGCCGCAGCATTGCCACTCGGGGAGTTCCTCGAGCGTGATGCCCAGAGCAGCCGCGCTTTCCCGGCCGTAAAAATCCAGGTCCTGAGCTTTAGTTTTAAGCGTGCAGCCCGGATAGTAACTGTAGTTCATAGGTGTTTCTCCTTGCAGATTTTGTGTCAGATATTGACCTGGCGGATAACGTTTTTAAGCACGTTGGCGCTGTTCTGGAGCTTCGTGATCTCGGGCCCGGTGAGGTTCGGGAGCAGGTGGCCGCAGACGCCGTGGGGGCCGATTATGAACGGTATGCTGAGGCAGACGTCCTCAATGTCGTACTCGCCGTGCATCATTGACGACACCGTGAGGGCGTTGTTTGCGCTTCCAAGCAGGCATTTTACGATGTGGCACACCGAGATAGACACAGCGTAGAACGTTGCACCTTTGCGTTTGATTATCTGGCCGCCGGACGTGCGGATGTAGTCTTCGATCTCGTCCGTGTCAAGCTCAGGTCTGAGCGAGTCGTAGAAGTGGAAGTCTTTGCGGTAATCGAACAGGTTTACGCATCCTACCTGTGCGATCGACCAGGGCACGAACGAGCTGTCCCCGTGTTCTCCCAGCACGTACGCGTGTATGTTCTGTTCGCTGATGCCGACGTATTCGGCGATGCGCGAACGCAGGCGCGACGTGTCAAGTATCGTGCCGGATCCGATGATGTGTTTTTCGGGTATTCCGGACACACGCATGAACACGTACGTCAGGATGTCAACCGGGTTGCTGACAATGATATATATGGCGTCGGGCGCGTATTTCGCGATCTCGGGCGCTATCTGTTTGATTATGTTCACGTTTGTCTGCGCGAGGTCAATTCGCGACTGGCCCGCCTTCCTCGGCAGTCCGCAGGTAATGATAACGATATCCGACCCTGCCGCGTCGCTGTATGTTCCCGCATATATATTCGTGGGCGAACTGAACGGCATTCCCTGAAGGATGTCCATCGCTTCGCCCCGTGCTTTTTCTTCATTTACATCGATCATTACGATCTCTGATGCGATCTTATCTACCGCCAGTGTGTAAGTGATCGTGGAGCCAACGCTTCCCGCTCCTATGACCGTGATTTTTCTGCTCATTTGATTTTCACCTTTCGAAAAAGTATTTGACCTGGCATCCGGAGATTCCGGAATACCTCAAGGTATTCTACCACTTAACAATTGGTTTATCAAGAGAGCAGGCCGGACGGATCATTCCGTTCTGAGTGCGACCACCGGATCCTTCCTTGCCGCGCTGCCGGACGGGATGAGACCGGCGACGAGCGTCAGAAGCATACTGACGAAAATAAGTATTATTGCCGTGTTGAACGGCAGGTAGGCGCTGAGACTCTTCATGCCAGAAAGTGCGTGCACGATCGCGTTTATGGGCAGCGTAAGCACCCAGCTCAAAGCGACTCCGAAAACGCCTGAAACAAAACCTATTATCACAGTCTCGGCAATGAACATAGTCGAGACATTCTTTTTCGATGCGCCCAAAGCGCGCAGGATGCCTATCTCCTTCGTGCGCTCCTGGACGGATATCAGCGTGATGACGCCGATCATTATGGACGACACGACAAGAGATATTGCCACGAACGAAATAAGCACGTACGAAATGCTGTTGACGATCGTCGTGACCGAACTCATCAGTATTCCGACAAAATCCGTGTAGGCAATAGCAGAAAACTCATCTTTGCCCTCGTTGTACTCGTCTATCATAGCCTTGATATTGTCCTTATCGGGGAACGTTGAAGTATAAATACTTATCGTTTCGGGGTCGTCGATATCAACGCTTCCGAGCTTCGTGAGGTTTTCCTCATACGTGCTTTCCGAGAACTCGAGCGCAGAACTGTACAGCGCCGCGTACTGTTCATCGTTCAGCTCCGCGATATTCTGATCGAACATCGCAGCAAGTTCCTCATCAGTCATATTCTTAAACTGTTCCTTCGCCTTCTGCGCAAACTGGGTCCTGAACTGTTCGACGACCATTGAAGTCACAAGCTCTTTGAGATCCTCGTCACTCATATCTTTTATGTACTCTCTGAGCTCGTCTTCTGTAATATATCCCTGCCCTGCGGCACCGGAGACGATAAGTTCTATCATTTTTTCGCGCGTAAGGCTACTTAGCATCTCTCCGACGGAATTGCTTATCAATTCCTCGGACGGCGACGTGACGATTCTCATAAACGCCTCTGCCTTGCCGGAAGTGTTTAGTCCTTTGGCATAATTTTTGAAAAGCTCGGCTTTTGCGGCATCGTCGAGCAGGTTAACATTACTCTTGAACGGAAGTCCCGTGAAAATATCCGTTCCGGTGTCGCTCTTCTGTGCCCGGGCAGCCGCGGATGACGCTGTTTTTTCGATGATATACTCCGTCAGTTTGTACGTATATCCGAGCGTTCCGCCCCTGAGCATCGGCGAGATCGCATCTTTTTTTGCTTTAACTATACCGCATATCTCTATATCTATACCGTTGTTGTAAAGATATCTGAGCCCCGCATCCGTAGCACGCAGATCGTTGTATTTTCCGGTTATTTCGTCCTTAACAAAACAGTCGGAGTTAACAATGATCTTCAGTTCCCTGCCGCAGATCTCCTCATAAGACCACTTTTCGTCCGGAACGTCAAGCTCCTCTCCCGACATGGCCTTGTCGATTATAGCGTCGATCTCATCCTGCGTCCTGAGTCCCAGAGCGTAAAGTGCAATATCAGAGATCTCGTTGTTGCTGTCAAGCACGAGAATAACCTGATTATACGCGGTCGGCCATTCACCGTATACCACATCGTACTGGGACTTCACCGTTGCGCCGACCGTTTCTCCGTTGATGCCCGACAGCATTTCCTGCCACATACTGCTCGATGACGAAGACGAAGATGAGGACAAAAGGGACATCATTGCGGAGCCGGAACTCCCGCTGCTGACCTCCGTTCTTGACGCCGCGCCCGAGCCGAAAATCTTCGTCAATATGCGTGTCGTTAGTTCAGTCGTGTCAGAGGCAACGATCTCTCCTTTAACGTTTTTCGTATACGCAAGAATGTCCATAGAGTACGTATAGCTGAGACCCGTTATGCTGCCTCCGTATTTGCTGCCGCTGTCCTTTGTCTGTTCGATAAGGTACTGCCTGAAAGACTTAAGGTCGTTTTCAATGACCGAGGTATTGTTGATCGAATTGACCATATTGTACATAGAGATCCGCTGATAGACCGCATCGTTCTCATGATCGTGATCGTTATCTCTGTTTCCGGCAATGTTCAAAAGCAGCTCGTTAAGGTCTATATGTGACCGCTCGATCGTTATCGGGTACGATGCAAGCGTCTCTTCCTGCACGCGGTCAATAAATCTGTTTGTTCCGGCAGATACGGAATATATCAGTGCTATGCCTATTATACCTATACTGCCGGCAAAGGCGGTCAATATCGTCCTGCCTTTTTTCGTAAACAGATTGTTCAGCGAAAGCATAATTGCTGTCGGAAGCGACATTGACGGCTTCTTTTTGCGTTTTCCTTTCTTTTGCCCGCCTTCTTCGGCCCGACTGACCTCTTCGGCATTTCCTTCCCTGACCTCAGCAGCCGGCTCTTCGCTGACCTCCTGAAGCGGAGCGGAGTCGTCAATTATCCTGCCGTCCAGCATCTTTACGATCCTTGTCGCGTATTTTTCTGCCAGGTCCGGATTATGAGTGACCATTATAACGAGGTGATCCTCGGATGCCTTTTTCAGCATCTCCATGATCTGAACGCTCGTCTCCGTATCAAGCGCTCCCGTAGGCTCGTCGGCAAGCACGATGCCCGGATCGTTTATAAGCGCTCTGGCAATGGCAACTCTCTGCGCCTGCCCGCCGGACAGCTGCGCCGGTTTCTTCTTTATCTGATCTCCCAGCCCCACATCTTCAAGCGCCTGCACCGCGGCTTTTTTTCGCTCCGGTTTCGAAACGCCGGAGAGCGTCAGCGCAAGTTCAACATTTCTCAGCACGCTCTGGTGAGGTATGAGATAATAGTTCTGAAAGACGAACCCTATAGTATGGTTTCTGTACGTGTCCCAATCCCGGTCCGAGTACTGTTTAGTACTGCGTCCGTCAATGACAAGGTCGCCTTCAGTATAATGATCCAGGCCGCCAATAATATTGAGCAGCGTAGTCTTTCCGCATCCGGAAGGACCGAGAATCGCAACGAATTCCTTTTCCCTGAATTTTATATCTATCCCTTTAAGAGCTTCAACTTTTCCGCCGCCGGTCGGATAATCTTTTTTTATTCCGTAAAGTTCCAGCATTTCGATTACCTCCTCTGCGGCAGCAAGCCGGTCCGTTTCAAACGTCTGCCGGCAGCGACGCATCGGATGTATTTTATTCTAAATCACGGCAATGTTCAATACCCGCCCCAGTTTCCGATAATTTCCTCAGCCGTCGGCTTTCCGGACGGGTAACATATAAACTCAAGTGCTTCCGAATAAACGGACAGTCCCGCGTCGATCTTTTCTATATCCGCAGCCGTCACGGGCGTCCCGTCCGCATAATTACTCCTGAAAACCACACGCTCGATCAGCGGCTTCGTTGCCTCCCCCGGACTCAGCGGAAGAAGATAGTAATAAAATCCGTCCGGATTCAGGATCCAGTCTTCGCCTATTTCGAGCGGCTCCGTTATATTCCGGAGCCCATCATCCGTAAAAACAAGCCTCGCCCTGACGGTACACGTCAGATTACCGGTGTTCGTTATCCTTACGACCTTTACGACCGGCTCGCCCGGTTCGGGCTGTTCAGGCAAAGGAGGAAAAGTCTCCGATATCTCTATCACCGTCTCACCCTCGGTCATTTCATTGACCGCGTCATCCCTGTCGATCAGATATGCCAGCGTCACACCGGTGCACAAGACAACGACAGTGATGATCACACCTATTATCATTGCCGCAGCCGGCCCTTTAACATTCCTTCCGTCCTTCATGTCCACGCCCCCTTAACGATCGTATAATATCCGTGCGAAAGCCTTTCGGCCATCGTTTGTCCCTCCGCAATATGCGCGTTCTGAAGTCCGAACGCGCTGACGTCAACGTCGATCTCCGCCCCGTATTCGAGCTCTCCTTCGAGTATGTTTATGAACCTTATCTCTTCGAACAGCGGAACGGAATCTTCCCCCGGGTCAAGCGCTTTAAGTTCATATCCGAACACATAATCGGCGTGTTTCGACCCGTCATTCGATGCGGCAATCACTTTCTCGATCATTGTCCAGCTTCCGTCAGGCGTAAACGAGAATAGTTCGCGTTCCGCCGCGGGAATTATCATCTTCGTTGCACCGTCAACGGTCGCCACATTTTTTATCGGTATCCTGACCCGGATATACGCGAGCATAGGTACTGTCCCTGTGTTCGTAACGGTCGGATCCTTTGAGACTGCCGCTCCGGGATCAAGCACGTGTCCGGGCTCATAACCGGGCTCCGTCAGTTCTATCGAAAGACTCCCCGGGCTGATTTCGTTTTCGGCGCTCTCTTTATCAGTCATAAACGCAAATGTTCCGGACACGGTAAATATCACAACAGCCGCCAATGCTGCGGAAACAGCAGCTATCACAGGAATGATCCACGTCTTTCTGATCTTCCCTGCCCTGACGGCACCGCCGCTCAAGGATTCGTTGCCGCCGCCTTTTCCCGAAGCCAGCAAACGAATCAGCATCAGCAGGATAACTGCGGCTCCGGCTGCGATCATATAAACGAAATAGATGCTCAATTCATTGTCGCCCGTCTGAGGGATCGGTTCGTTTCCTCCTCTTGCGCAGAATATCCAGTCAACGTCACCGGCAAGGTCCTGAAATTCGTTGCCCGCTTCAGGCGACAGCTTTAATTCAACCGTTATCTGCGTGTCAGAATCGGCCGCAATCGACCCCAGACTTATTCCTCCGCCGTACAGTTCCTCGAGCGCAAGGGCACGTCCATCCTGCCCTCCGTCTTCTGCCGCGCGGAGTTCCGGCACTGCTCCGTCGCGCCACACCGGCCCCTTGTAGACCGTCTTTCCGTTCGCTTTCACTTCTATCTCGGTATACCCTGTAAGCAGGCGGAGCAGCAATTCATCATTCCCTCTATCGCCGCACTCTGCCTTTAGAAATATCTCCGTGCTCTGCACGTTTGAGTTTCCGACGCTTATATTTTGTATGACGGTCTGGCCCGGGAGCAGATTCTTAAACGACGAAAACAGATCGCTGTTGTCTCCGAAATCAAATCCGCTTTCGGATCCTCTGAAAGTGACTCCGGACTCGCTGTCGTCACCGTGCTCAGGCCTCTCGTCATATTTTATACTCAGTTCATCATTTGTTTTGCCCCATATCCGGACACCTCCGGCAGCAGCCTGCACAGCTTCCATTACTATCGTGATGCGGCCCGGCCTCCCGGAAAAAACATTGTTAACATTCGGTCCGCTAAGCGAAAAAGAACGCATCAGCGGCTCGGATACTTCGCCCGGCGACAACACGTCTGTATAGTAGTAATATCCGCTTCCGGCGTCAAAGATCCAGTCGTCACCGTTCGTTTCGCAGGACAACTGCTCCGGATCTGCCGGTTCAAAGCTGTCCGTCCATTCTCCTTCGATGCGCACACGCACTATCTCATCCGATTCGCCCGTGTTTTTCACCGAAACGATCTTGTCTATCGTATCTCCAGGCATCACAACCGTGTCCTGTTCGTAAATGTCAACTATCTCCGCGCTAAGATTCCCCACCGAAACGGTGTTGGTAGTCCTGTCCTCTCTGTACCAGTCCGCAGCCGCCAGTATGCCGCAAACGGCGAAAGAGCATACAAGCGCCGTCAGAATGATAATATAAACTTTTTTCATAATGCAGTTACCTCCCTGAAATAACTTCAGGCCGTATCCGTATGCCTCTTCGCGGCTTAAGGCGCCGGACAGGCGGGTACGGCGGATCACGCGCCGTACCTTATATCTCCGCCCCGTCTTCCGGCCGGCCGTCAATTAGTCGAGTCGTAGTTATGAACGATCGTACCGGCACTTATTTCGTTGTCAAGCGCGCTGAACGCCTCGGCGGCATTTGCAAAATTCTTCGCCTGGATCGCCTCAACGACAACGTCGATTTTAAACGCGCCGACTTTATCAAGCTGCACCTGCGACCAGTCGGCAGGCACGACAACGTTCGTAAACAGTGCCACGCTGTCTCCCTCTTCGAGCACGCTGTTATAGTTGAAACAGTATTCGCCCTTCGCGCCTGTCGCAACTTCCGTGAAAGCGGGATTGACCATAGGCAGTGAAGAAATATCCGCGTTCGAATAAGAATTACCCGCAACGATGACGGTACCGGCTTTCTGTTTTCCCGCGTCGTACGTCGAATCAAATCTTATCATGCTCTTAATAAGCGCGATTCGCTCGTCATTCGTTATCACCGCTCCGGACGAGTCCTTAAGATATACCCTCACCCTCACATAGCTGTCGTTTTTAACGCCTTTCACAACAGGATCCTTTTCAAGCGTGTCTCCCGGCACAACTTCTTCGCCGTCGCCAACGTCCCAGTTCTTTTCTTCAAGCGACACGTCAAGCGTTCCGACCGTAAACGTGTTTTCCTTTTCCTCCCAGTCCGTCATGTAGGCCATCGTCCCGCCAACGGCAAGGGCGGCCAGCAGACCGATCGTCAGAATACCGATAATGATTTTTTCGCTCCTTTTCATAATGAGCCTCCTTAAAAATTATTTTCTGCTGCAAAAGCAGTCAGATCATATTGATTTGCCGCTGCGGCGCGGCGCCTGCTCATAATTATGTCGGCAATGATTACTGCGAAAAACACGGCTGCGGCAGCCGACAGCAATATTATTTTTCCGCTCACGGTCCTGAGCTTTTCCGCAAGCGTTCCGAGGCCCGGCACACATAATTTCTGCACGCCCTTTACTGCGCTGTACGGTACAGGCGCATCCTCGATCTTTCCGGCAATGCCTTTCGTTATCAGCACTCCGTTTTCCCTGTCGTTCCGTATAACTTTGTGGGTCACATAATTCCCGCCGATGAAATACGTGAGGTTCTCTCCGGGGACAACATTTTCCGGCTTTGCGGGGACGATCGCTATGAGGCTTCCGACAGGCAATTCAGGCTCCATTGACGACGACAAAACGCACATATACCTCACTCCCGCCGCCTCTGATCCGATTATCAGTATGAGCAGCAGCGGTATCGCAACCGCAATGATCCTCCCTGCAATTCCTGCCGCTTTGATCAGCATCCTCAGGATCCCACTCTGCGATCGGCCGTAAACACCGCACCTGTCCATTGCCCTCACCTCCAATTAATAGTCCGTCAGTCCCTCATGCGCACTTAATCACCAAACCTGAAACGGTTCTCGCAATAAGCCGTATCAGACGTCTTCTCCTGATTGACAACGCGGTTCACAAACACGGCCCACGGTTCGTCGTCGCTCGAAGTGATCGTAAAAATCGCCTTGTCCTGTTCTTTCCTGCTGTCCGGATCGACAGAAAGCGACTCGAATCTGTACCTGAGCGTTTTCAGTTCCGTGACTTCGTAAGTTCCGGCCGGCAGACCGGTCATCGTAAACGTTTTAATAATAATGCCTGTCTGGCCGGCATACTTGTCCCCCTCCGTAAAACTCACAGTACGGTAATATGTCCTGCCCCCGTCAACATCGCGTATCTCAAAAGTAAACGTGGCGTCGCCGTGTGCAGGGACAAACTCCTCCGCGTAAATGGCTTTGGTGACGGTCAGTGACACATGTATAAGCTCGTTGTGAAAACTGACCTGCACGGTATTTCCGGACGTTACCGATGCTCTTTTAGGCTGCTGGTTTTTATACCTGTTCGGACATATTTCCGTGACCGTGTACGAACCGGGCACCAGGCCGCTCACCGTCGCAACGAACGCAGGACGCCCGTCAATGATCTGTATGCTGTCCTCATCGGGTGTAACGGTCAGCGCGAATCCGGACGGACCTGTAACGGTAAAACTTATGCCGTCGAAACGGTCGTCATCCGCCGTTTTTATGATCTTCAGAGTTCCCTTTTTCCTTACGTTTTTCAGCTTCACTTCAGTCGTTTTATTAGGCTCTACCGTCACCGCGATCGGTTCGGGCTCTTCCCAGCTGCTGTTCTCCGGCAATATTTCTTTCAGCAGGTACATTCCCGGAAGCAATTCATCCCACACCGCGGTCCCGTCGGATCCGGTCGTCTTACGCACGATGATATGCTCGTTCTCCGGTTCCTGACCGCTAAGTTCAAACACAAATCCGGACGAACTGCCTGTCTCAGCCGTCTTCTTAAGCTTAACAGTTCCTTTAAGCTGTTCATTGTAATAATCCAGATGTATCGAATTGTGCTCCCTGTCGTAGCCGATGTTTATATAGAACCCTTTCCGGCATGTCCCGTCGATCGAATTCTGCACAGCCGTGCTTTCGGAATAGTCAAACTTCCAGACGGTCTGCCCGTTCTGCTCTGCTCTGTAGAAATATGCATTCAGCGAAAAACCGATGTTGCCTGAACTGCCCGTGACCGAATCCTGATACCTGTCGAACATATCTTCCATCACGGCAATGCCTCTCGTATCCGATCTGACGTCACCCGGGTTAGTGCTGAGTCTGAACTCAGTTTCAGCCAGGCCGTTCGCGTCTGTATATACAGTACGGTTATAGTAAAGGCCATCGGAACTTGTCCACGAGTAAACGAACGGAATGCCTTCCGTAATACCGTCGGAAGAAGTCTTCTCAATCGAGATCCGCGTTCTTTCTCCCTCATTTTCCTGCGTCTTTATATTCAGATAGATCGCGAACGGACTCGAAAGCCTTCCGCCTGTACTGAGCATCGTCTGACGGTCCGGATCGCCGGGTGTAAAGAACAACGCTGCGCCTTCCGTGCCTTCATCTTCCGTCCTGCGGACAATAATTCTTTTTCCGCTCTCAAACTTCCTTGTCGCCGTCAATGTGAACGTATTGCCCGAGACCGAAAACGTTAATCCGTTGACCGCAGCTCCGTTCTCATCCGTTACATAATACGTACCGGGCAGTACGGTAGTTCTGCTGTATATCTGAGCTCTGTACACACCGGACTGAGGAGACGTCTCGCTCAGAACAAGCGAACTGTTCCAGCCGGACTGATCGCCGGACGCAAAGGTAGGTACGGACGAAGCAGACCTGATAAGGCCAAGGAGATGATCGTAGCATTTTTCGGCAGGCTTACCCTTAACGATGCTGAAATAGTTGTCCGACTCGATAAGACCGTTCGTTCTGCGCAATCCGGCGTCCGTCCTGATCCCCTGCTGGTACTCCCAGATAATGCACTGCGTTGCCACCCAGAAATCGGCACCTAAAGTTCCCTCGACAGGCCCCGGCCCGCTAAGAGACATCGTCTTTTCACTGAACCCGTATATTGACGCATATGCGATGCCTTTTCTCGCTGCTTCGGGAAGGCAGCTGAAATAGTCCGGAAAACTCCCCTGCGCTCCTGAAGCTGAGCCGTACCCCGCCCCGGTGCTGAACGACAATCCCGACGCGAGGCAGTACGCCGTCTGCTCCACTCCGGAAGACGGATCGGTCATATAATACACTCTCTGCCTGCTCCCGCCGGCCTTGTAGCGAACCTCCGCGACCGAGCCGTCCGGAGCGTAAATATTCACGTAATATCCGGCCTTTTTATAGTACTCGGCACCCCCGTATCCGGTAAGTTCGCCCAGCCGTCCGGTCCAGGCCGAAGCCCCCGCACCGTTCGGAACGTTGACTGCAGTCAATATGATCAGCAGCGATACCGCTACTGCCGCGATCCTTGCGATCCGCTTAAGCACGGGCGATTTTCTGATCTCATTTTGCATTTTCTGCGCCTCCTTGCAGTTATTTACCCGGACAGCCAGTCCGGCTTTTTTATTTATCCGCCTTCAGTCCGCCTAACCGTACGCGGCCTCAAGCGCTATAAACAATCTCGGATCTCCGTATGCCGCCCCGGAATGCACCGCGGCCAGTATTTTTTCCCTCTCCGCAGGCCCCGAAGCGAAAGCATTTATGAAACAGAAGATCATTTTCATATGCTCTGTATATTTCCTGTCATCTCCGGCACAGCAGCACAGCTGCGCCAGCATCCGCCCGAACATTGCCTTTTTATCTGCCTCGCTCCCGGAACCCCCGCTCTCCTTAGATGATCCGTCATTCCCGCCGCTTCCGAAAAAAGCTTCCGAACGCCTTATGAGAAACTGCCAGACGGGGATCATATCAGGCGGGCTGCCGCTCATTGTCCCGATGCCCACCGCCCTCGCAAGCAGTCTGAGCGCCCCCGCACCATCGCGCACGCATCCGGTCCGGAACACGCTGCATAATATCTGGCAGAACGTCAGCACCTGGCTGTACTTTCCGTACGCGCACCTCATACGCTCAAACCATCCCGAAATCTCAAAGCAGTCGTCTGCGGCGCTCCCACTGAGCAGTCCCTCAAGTTCCTGCCTGACGTCTCTATCAAAGTAATACATGCTCCTCCATAAAGCATCTCCCAGCGCCCCCGCACCGTCACGTTCCTGACAGTTTTCAAGAAAATCCGCCAGGATCGACGCGGTCCGGCTCAATCCGCAGATAAACTCCTTTTCCCGTCTGTTCATATCAGCTGATCAGCCTCTGGAGGATCTCCTCGTATTGACCGCCGGGAGTGTCGTCGAGCACCGAACTGACGCCGCTGATCCTGTTTTTCCTCTTCGAACGCGTCTCGCTCCTGAACACCTCACCGAGGTACTTGTCCCTGCCGACTATCTGAAAAAGCCTGTCGCGGCTGGCTTCCTTGTCCGCGTAATCCCACGCCACGTACCGGACCTTCGAATAAATAACTTTTCCGCTCTGCGCAAGCGTCATATAGTAATCACGGAACGCCTCCATATCTTCCACATTTGAATCTGGCGTAGCGATGACATAACTGCAGTTTTCAAGCAGCGTCCCGATAAGCGCCGCGTCGTCACCGCGCCCCGTATTCATTATCGTCAGATCGAAATTCGCCATGCACCATTCCACGAACCTGCGCACGTCTTCGGCTCTGCGCATAGGCAGTTCCAGGTATTGTTTAAAAGTGCCAGTATACAGCCGGTCTCCTTCTCCCGCCGCCTTCAGGAGCCCCTTCTCTGCCCATTCGGCGCTGGAGTGCAGATACATCGATTTATGGTCAAAAACGTACGGATACAGCGACTTTTCGGCAACGCCGGACAGATCTTCCTCGCGACCAGTAAGGTAATATTCAAGATCTCTCCTGCCTCGTTCCGTGAGCGAAAATACGCCTGTCCTCAGCCCCATTCCTGCCGCGGCGCTGCCCATTTCACACACAAAACACGGATTCCCTTCCACCATCACACACGAACGCCTGAAATTTATCGCTTCACTGACGATTTTACGCACGCCGTGGCTGTCGCCGGAACGTGTCACACTCTCCGTTGCGGCAATATCTTTCGCGCTTTTCTCTGTATCAGCGCCTTTCACACTCTCTTTCCGATCATTTCCGGCGCGGTTTTTAAGCTGGCCGAGCGGCAACAGCGCCGCAATGCCTCTGCTTTTCCTTTCAGCTGCATTCCTGACCATGCTCAGCTGCTCCCTCACAGCTTCGATCACCGCGCTCACATTCTGATACCGTTTCCCCGGATCCGGGTCCGAACATCTGGCTATGAATTCTCCCCAGAAGCCCCTCAGCGAGTACGCAGAAGGAAAATCCTCGCGCCCTGTCAGCAGGTATCCGGTAAGCACTCCCAATGAATATATGTCGCTCTGGACGCATATGCGGCCAAACAGAACTTCCGGCGCGGTATAGTACGGACTGCCAAGGCGAAGCGTCCGCTTATCCCTATCTTTATCCTTATCTTTTTCCTTATTCTTATCCGTGTCTCCCCCGCCGCTCTCCGGAACCTCTGCGTTCTCCGCACACTCGGCATCCGCAGAAACCTCAACGCTCCTTGCGGCTTCCAGATCCACAAAGCAAACATCCATGCGTCTGGCGTCCGATCCCGCATAATTACGCAGCATTATATTCGACGGTTTCAGATCAAGATACGCCATCGCACCGCTCCGGTTCCAGTGAATAAACGAAAGCGCCTCACAGACCTTGACAATGATCTCGCCCGCGTCCTCCCGGTCCGCTGTTCCTTCAGTGCGCACATACTCCGCCAGCGAGATCCCGCTGATCCATTCGGTGACAATATATTTCCCGCCCTCCTCTTCGAACGCGCAGTCAAATTTCGCTATATGCGGGCTGACAATGCTGTTCAGATTCCGCTTCTCATATTCAAATGAAGCATCATCCGCCCTGAAACGTTTAATAAAAACCTGCCGCCTGTCCTGCGTATCAAACGCCCTGAACGCCCGGTCACGGCTCAGTATCTCGACAATGTTGAATCTACCGCCGACAATGTTTTCCATAGTGCCCTCCGCATCTGAGATATGAAGGGCAGCCGTTTCTGGGAATTCCGGGACAAGTTCACTCGCTTTTTAGCGTCAATACGTTTTGGTCTCTTTCGGCTGCCCTCCCGGCTGATTTCGAGCGCGTCGATCACTTTTTTCATCCGGGAGCCGGATTCTATCACGTCTGACGCGCCTGTGCTTGTTTTTTACAGTATTTCCGGGCGCTGCCAAGGTCAACACCTTTCCTGCACCGAAAGGCCGTTTGCGGGCGTTTTAAGGCGGTTTTTGAAGGTCTCCGAATTGACTCCGGATTTTGTTCAATCAGACCGCATAAAATATTTCCCGAAAAAGCGCTGTCATGTTTTGGGGCAATAATAAAAATGGCAAGTTGCAAATGGAAAATTGCAAATGGGGCAAACCGGATGATGACACGAATTTCGCGGGAACGAAATTCTTAGTCATCTATCCGGCTTCGCAAAATGGAGAAGAGGTATTGTTTTCCTTTTTAGATCGAAAGGCAAAGCGATCCGGCGCCATTTTAGACAGCGGGACGCCGCCACCTCCTTCAAAACCACTGTGGTCGCACCGTTAGGCGCTGCCTCGAGGTACACAAAAAAGAGCCCCCGTATCGGGAGCTCTCATAAAAAACAAATAAATCATTGACCGCGATCCGCACGCAAACCGCGTGCGACCGGATCAAAAATCAATACTGCTGCGTAAGAATTGCCAGCATAAACTCGCTCAGCAGATCCTGCAGGTCGGCATTCGTAAGCGAAAGCACATCACGGAACACAGGCATCTCACCGGCAGCAGAATAATTGACCGTGATCTTAACAGTCGCGGGCTCGGTCTCGAACTCATCGTAAAAATCATAATCAAAATCATCGTAATCATCGCCGGCGAAATAATCATCATAATCGCCGTCGTAATAATCGCCGCCGAAATAACCGTAATCATCCCCGGCGTCGTAATAATCCTCAACAGAGCCGTAAAAACCGCTGATCAGCCCGCTGCCGAGCAGATCAAACAGATCTCCGCCGAACGACCCGCCGTCGAACAGACCAGACAGCCCGCCGAATCCGCCGCCGAACATGCCGCCCGACATCCCGCCGTACATGCCATCCGCGCTCGTCTCGATCTCAAACGTAAACGAATCCACCGACCCGTCAGCCGCATACGCGACGTCATAATCAAACTTAACCAGCGTCTGATCCTCGCCCTTCAGAACGACCGACTTCTCGTTGCGGTCAACAATATACTCCGCGACCGTACTGCCTCCGGACTCAACGCTGAAACGCTCAACACCGTTCGCATCAGACAACGAGATCGCAAACTCATCGCCCGCTTCGCCCTCGCCATTCGAGAACACATACTTAACAGAATCCTCGGACCGGACAACGTCAAAATTAACCGTCCCGCCGTTCTCCTCATCCAGAATATCCTTAAACACCCCGCCGAGGATCTCGCCGCTCTTGACATCGGTATAAAGCTTGATCAAAACAGCCTCATCCTCATCCTTAACACTGCTGTCGAAAAGATTGTCAACATCGAACGAACGCGAATCAAACCCGCCGAAACCGTCCGCAAACGAACCGGCAACGTCGCCCAGCTTGCCAACGAGACTCCTGATGATCTCCTTGACCTGGCCGGCCGTGAACTTCAGATCGAGAACATCCGCCTTCTGGCTGCCGGAACCGAGCTCCACGCTCTTACCGTAATCAGCCGTCATCGTGCAATTCTCCTTGATCAGTTTCGTAAGCTCATCCGTGAATTCTGCGACGTCAGTCTTGAAATTAAGCACCTTATCGAGTGAATCGAGGAAATCCTGCTCATCTTTCCTGCTGAATCCGGCGTAATTTCCGCCCTCGGTGCCGAACATCGATTTCGGGAACTTCTCTTTCAGCTCGGTCATATCAACGCCGAACAGATCCTTCAGATATTCGATACCGATCGCGATCTTGCTGTCCTTCATATACAGCTTCGTACCGGCACTTCCGCTGCCGCTGTCGATCTGCACCGTGATCAGCCCGTCCTTGAGCGTCTTCAGCACGTCATCGACCGAACTCTTCTCCTCAAACGAAGCGGCAGACGCGGTCATTGCACGCGAAAAGATCTCCTCAGGCGTCTTTTTGTTTATCCTGCAGCCGGTGAGCGCAAAAACACACACCATCGAAAAAGCGATGACCATTGCCAGAACTTTAAACATCGATCTGTTTTTCATTAGATCCGTCTCCTTTCAAACAGGCCCGGCAGCGAACCGCGCGGGCAAGGCTTCCGTTTACTTAAACCACACAAATTGCGCAAACAGGATGAAGGCAAGGTACCCGAGGGCAAACACCGCCGCGACCGCCAGCGCAGCACCGACAACGCCGAGTATCATGAAGAACGTGTCTTTTTTAGACAGTTTCGTCAATTCCGCTCTGTTGGCCTCTGCCTGTTCGTCGCTGATGTTCTCCGCGCCGGGTGCAGGGCTTCCACCCATATGCCAGGGCATACCGTCAACATTCATGCTGGCGATCACCCTTCCGTCGTCTTCAAATTTCTCCTTCTTTTTACGCGCCATACTTTTTCATCCGTTAAAAAAGGGCAGGCCAAACACGCCCGCCCCACATTGTTTACATCCGGTTCCGCTCGACTTTCTCGGTCTCGGCCGCGCCGGCTTCGTTGACCTCTTTTTCCCTCTTCGCCTTGTCGGACTCTTTGTTCCGCCCTTTTAAGCCTTTTTTCTTCCTGCTTTCGGCGGCCAGCTCTTCCTCGAGCGTCTTCTCGTACTCGGCGTGAAGTGCAGCGTTCTCCTCTTCGGTGTTGTATTTATGGCAGGCGCAGAAATGTCCGGGCTCGATCTCTTTATACAGCGGATCGATCCTCGTACAAATATCCATGCACTCGCTGCAGCGCGTGTGGAACTTGCAGCCCTTAGGCGGATTCGCGGGAGACGGAATGCTTCCCTCCAGCACGATACGCTCCATCTTGTAATCGGGATCCGGAACGGGGATCGCAGAGAACAGCGCTTTCGTGTAAGGATGGAGAGGATTTCCGAAAATGTGCTCCGTATCCGAATACTCCACCAGATTTCCGAGGTACATAACGCCTACGGTATCCGAAATATGTTCCACGACCGAAAGGTCATGCGAGATGAACAGGTACGTCAGGTTGAACTCTTTCTGAAGCTGCTTCAGAAGGTTGATGATCTGAGCCTGTATCGAAACGTCGAGTGCGGATACGGGCTCGTCGCACACGATGAAATCGGGGTTCAGAGCAAGCGATCTGGCGATACAGATCCTCTGACGCTGTCCGCCGGAGAATTCGTGAGGATACCTGTCTTTATGGTACTCCTGAAGTCCGCAGGCCTTCATTATGCGCGTGATATACGCGTCATACTCTTCCTTCGGGACAATATTATGTTCGCGTACGGCTTCACCGATTATCTCGCCGATAGGCATTCTCGGGGACAAGCTGGAGTACGGGTCCTGGAAGATGATCTGGATCTTCGGCCTGAGTTCTCTGAGCTCTTCGCGGGACAATTTGAAGATATCGATCCCGTTGAACAGCACTTCGCCTTCCGTCTTATCCTGAAGTCTGAGGATCGTTCTGCCGGCGGTAGATTTTCCGCAGCCGGACTCACCCACCAGACCCATCGTCGTACCTCTTTTGATCTTAAAAGAGATGCCGTCGACCGCTTTAACGTTTCCGATGACGAAACGAAGGAAGCTGGACTTGATCGGGAAATATTTCTTCAGATTCCGCACCTCAAGTACGTAATCTTCGTTATTGTTATTATTCTGCATTACATTCTGTTCTTCCATTTTTACAGATCCTCCGGGTCGATAATCTGGGGATAGCCCATAATTGGCCCCTGGTCAATGAAGCGGTAGCACGAAACATAATGCGTGTCGCTGATCTTGATCTCGGGCGGATAAATGCCGGAACACTTTTCGTTGTCGCAGAATTCGCAGCGGTCTCTGAAATAGCAGTAGTTAGGCATGTTGACCGGGTTGGGTACGCTGCCGGAGATGTTGTAAAGCTCGTCAACTTTCTTCCCGACGACCGGTTTGGATTTCATCAGTCCGATGGTGTACGGATGGCAGGGATGATGGAAAATGTCATCCGCGGTGCCCTTCTCTACCACGCGGCCGGCGTACATAACTACGACGTAATCGGCCATCTCGGCGATAACGCCCAGGTCGTGCGTGATCAGCATGATCGAGCTGTTGATCTTATCCTTCAGGTTTCTGAGGAGGTCAAGTATCTGCGCCTGGATCGTAACGTCCAGTGCCGTCGTAGGCTCGTCGGCAATTATAAGCTTCGGGTTACATGCGAGGGCAATTGCTATCATTACGCGCTGGCGCATATCGCCGGAAAGCTCGTGGGGGTACATGTCGTACACGCCCTCGGCATTGGCGATACCGACCATTTTGAGCATCTCGAGAGTCCTCTCTTTAACCTGCTCCTTGGTCATCTCCTCATTATGCAGTTCCAGCACCTCGTTGATCTGAGCACCGATCCTGAAAACAGGGTTCAGACTCGTCATAGGCTCCTGGAAGATCATCGACATCTTATTACCGCGGATCTCCTGCATGATAACGGTAGGAGTATTAACGATGTTATACGCGGTTCCGTCGTCATTGTTCAGCCTGATCTCGCCTCCGACGACCTGTCCGGTAGGTCTCTGAACGAGCTGCATAAGGGACAGGGACGTAACGCTCTTGCCGCAGCCTGACTCGCCCACGACGCCTACTGTAGAACACTTCGGTATATCGAACGAAATTCCGTCAACGGCGCGCACGACGCCAATGTCGGTGAAGAAATACGTACAAACGTTATCGAACTCAACGACGTTGTTCTCGTCGCGCATCTTTGTCATGTAATGCGACGGATCCTTCTTGGAATCGTTTCTTTGCTTCTCCAGTTTCCTTGTGATCCTGCGGTTTCTCTTGGAGATGTAGCGGGATTCCTTACCTGATATGTAATTTACATTTTTTCTTTTTCCAAATGCCATGGTATACCTCCCGTCACATCAGCGCTTCATCTTGGGGTCGAACGCGTCGCGGAGACCGTCGCCTACGAAGTTGAAGGCAATAACAGCAAGACAGATCAGGATACCGACAGGCAGCCAGATGTATACGTAGTCCTGCATGGCATTGATATCAGACACCGAGTTAATGATGTTGCCCCACGTCGCGTAAGGGTGCTTAACGCCCAGACCGAGGTAGGAAAGCGTTGACTCCAAAAGGATAACGCCGCCGAGGCCCATCGTCATCGAAACTATCAGCTGAGGCATTACGTTAGGCACAAGGTGCTTGAAGATACGCCTGCTTGTCTTCAGACCGGTAGCTTCCGCCGCTGTCATGAATTCCTGCTCTCTCAGTGAGAGGATCTGGCCTCTGACCAGACGGGCAATGCCTGACCAGCCCAGGATTCCGAGCACGACCATCATCCACATCAGACGTTCGTACGGAGGCATCTTCATCTGGTCAAACACCGACGCGATGATGATCATAATAGGCATCGTAGGAATGCAGTAGAATATATCGACCAATCTCATTATGAGCGTGTCAACCCAGCCTCCGAAGAAGCCTGCGATACCGCCCATGATAACGCCGAGTATAGTTTCAAGTATAACGACAACGAATCCGACTATCAGTGAAATACGTCCGCCGTACATTATACGCGACAATACGTCATATCCGTCTCCATCAGTTCCGAGTATGTGCCTGGACGAAGGAGCATCGTGGATCGAATAACGTTCCTTGAGCTGATTGTACTTCGCGTAGTACCTGACTTCGGAAGCGACCGTCTTTCTAACGACAGTCAGTTCTTCTTCCTGAAGCTGGAGTACGCCGTTTTCGTCGTAAACGTATTTAAGCGTTTCGGGGTCGATCTGAGGAACAAGGTATGTGAACTTGCTCTCGCGTTCTCCCGCGGCTTCCATTGCCTCGATGACCGAGACAAACGTCTTCTTGAAATCGATCGTGAACGTATCCTGTCCGTCAACACCGGTTATGGAATAACGCGATATACCGAAGATGACATTTCCGGCGCTGTCCTTAATTAGGTCCTCGCCTTCGTTGTTCTCGATCGTATACTCTTTTCCGTCTGCCGTGAACTTGAGGTCTCCGTAGAGAGCACGCAATGCGGCGATCTTGAATTCATCGGAAATCTCTGCGTCCGGAGAGTGCTCGTCAAACACGAGCTTCGAAGCGAGCAGCCCCTCGGTAACGGTCTCGGGAGCAAAGTCTGCGTAGATCTTCGTACCTTCGTTCTTGGAACCGTACACGAGCGTATAGTTAATGTCGCCGATCGTAAACTCTGTCTCTTTATTATTCCGGGCTTCCATCAGTCTGGCAGCAGTCGCTTCGTCGAATGTGCCTTCTGTAATAGATTCCGTAAGCGTATCGATCTTTCCGACGTAGCCGGCCGTCTTCGAAACCGAATACAGATCTTCGCCGAGGCGGATGAGCCTGTATTTATCGTTTCCGCGTTTGAAATCCATCTCGGTCACAGAACTGTCGGCTTTGTTTATCTCGATGATAAACGAGTCAACGTAGTTCTTGACATCTTTCATCTCTTCCTCGTTAAGCACGTATTTATCGTACGTCGAAGGAACGCCGCTGACGGCATAATCCAGATCGAGGTATCCGGTAGACGTGAACTTCTGCGTCTGTCCGTAAGGATAGAACAGAGGGCCGAGGAAGCAGAACACGAACAGCGTGATCAGGATAACGAGACCGACCATAGCGAGCTTGTTCCTGAAGAACCTTTTCGCGACAAGCCTTGACGGACTGAGCACTTTTACTCTGGCCGCGTCGTCAAGCTTCATAGGCTCGTTTTCATTGGATACGTTATTAGCAGCTTCAGCCGCTTCTTTAGCCTTAAGCTTTTCGTTCAATAAATTAACGTTATTATTATCTGCCATGCCCGTCACCTCAATTCACACGCACGCGCGGGTCAACGACAGCGTACAAAATATCCGATATCAGGTTTCCGAGCAGAGTAAGAATAGACATAAGCGCCAGGTAGAACATCGTGAACGGAATATCTCCTCCGACCATCGACTGGTAACTGGTGTATCCTATACCTTCGATCGAAAACAGTGTCTCTGTGATCATTGCGCCCGAGAACAGTCCCGGAAGAGTTCCGCCCAGCAGCGTGACCACAGGAATAAGTGTATTTCTAAAAGCATGGAGACCGATGACCTTTCTCTCCGAAAGACCCTTTGCCCTCGCAGTCCTGATGTAGTCTGCATTCAGAACTTCGAGCATATTTGTACGCGTATAACGCATCAGTCCGCCTATGCTAAGGAAAATCAATGTAAGCGCAGGAAGCACGAAATGTTTTGCAACATCAAGAAAACTCTCCCACTGAGTCGCATTCGCGGCTATGAAATCGCGGCTGTGCATGCCGCCTATATCGAACCACTTCAGCCCTATCGCAAAGATCAGTTTAAGTACCGTCGCTATGAAGAACGTCGGCAATGAAATACCTACCAATGCAACGACTGTAACTGTGTAGTCCGTCACGCTGTACTGCTTTTTAGCGGCAATAACACCGAGCGGTATAGCGATCAAAATTTCAAATATAAAAGAGATCAGTCCGAGCGCGAAGCTGTTCCATATAACGGCCGAGAATTTTTTGGTACATTCCATATTCCACTTCCAGCTGTCGCCGAACCGTCCCCGGACGGCATTACTTAGCCAGGTGAAATAACCCCTTACAAGGCCCTTATTCATTCCATATTCTTCGTTTAACTGATCAAGCCATTCCTGATACGTCTTTCCACCGAACTTCGCGGTAGCTGCCGACAATTCCCTAGCCGTATTCTCCACATAACTTGAGGGCAGATTATATATCAGCGTATATATCAGAAACATTGCAAAGAAAAAAA
>JAGADO010000058.1 GCA_017613535.1 Clostridia bacterium
AAGCAGCGTTGACAACATCACCACTCCTTACAAGCTGCTTTCCGGCGTGACCTACATCAGCAGCGGCGAGCACGAACTGGTAATGGTGACGGAGAGCGGAAATCTTTATTACGCAGGCTGGCGTTCGATCCAGGGCTTCGGTCAGGGCACCGGGACCGCGGGCGCCGCACAGCTTACGATTTCAGGCGTTGAGAAAGCATCGATACACTTCGGAAATATGGTGATAATGACCGAGTCCGGCGCGATGTACGTCTACGGCATTAATACGGGCAACGCTATCGGCAGCAACGTTACGGGAGGCACTCCTGCACGCGCGGTAAGCTCCGGAGTAGCAGACGTTGCTGCGGGTTACGATTTCATAGCATACATGCTTTCCGACGGGTCGATCAAGATCACGGGCAGCAACCAGTACGGCCAGGCAGGCAACGGAACGACTTCCGAGTACGTTTCAGCCGCAACTGTGACGATCAGGTAATTTAATATCGGTTAGTTATTCCGGTTTCAGACCGGCTCCAGTTTGATCAGGGCAATGCCGAAAGGCGGGAGAGGGATGTGCGAACGGTCCCAGTTTACACGGGCAAGGTCGTGCGTCTCGTCTAGAACGTACAGTTCTCCCGCTTCCGCCCCGCTGGTCTCAACGCTTACGTAAACAGGTTCGTCAAGGCGGTTAACGATAAGCAGGTGAGAGCGCGAAGCGATTGACCCGATACCGGAGCCGGTCGCTTTTTTATCCGCAGCCTGCCCGTTATCCTTCGCACCGCCCTTTGCGCAGCTTTCTGAAACTTCCGTCAATATCATTTCTCCGTCTGCGTACAGTTCTCCGTACGCCTTGAACGAATAATACGCTTTGAGCGGCTTATGCGTGTCTGACGAGAACATGCCGCTGTAAGAATGGATGTACTGCGCGTCGTAATACATCATCATATCCGCAGACGATCCGTGCATCGTTATAAACATCGAAGCGATTTTTGAAGCGTCGCACATCGTGCCTCGAAGGGAAGGACCGGCGTTCCACTCGTTGAAAATGCTCTCGGTCTTCGTGAACCCGAAACTGTCGAGCGTACGTCTGGCAAACTCCGCGAATTTAACGTTCGAATATTCATCCGCATATGAGTGCCACGAGAAGAAATCGAGGGGAGCGCGCGTCGCCGGGTCGGAAATAAATTCCAAAAATTTAAGGAAAAACTCTGTAAAATACGCAGTCCTTTCGGAGACGCACGCATTCGGAGATGCCTCTAACTGCACGACGGAATAAAAGCCGCAGCTGCCGTATCCGCCGATATGCAAGTCAGGGAAGCAGTTTTTAAGGTGGTTCGCCGTTACACGGTAAAGCTCGAAAAACTGAAGCATAGTACCGCGCCACATAGGATTAACATCGATATCAGGCTCGTTGTCAGGCTCGTTCCAGATCTCCCAGTAGCGAATATTAAGGCGGTGACCGTTCGCCCAGCCCTCGTTGTAATGGCGGATTATATGCTCGCAGATCCTTGCCCACTTCGCAGGATCCTTCGGCGGAAAGATGCGGTAGCCGATGCCGTACGGGTCGTTCTCGATCGTGCAGCCGAGCCTGTAAAAAGGTTCTGCGCCGTTCGCGCAAAGGTTTACGAGCAGGTCATCCGTGGCGGCAAAATCGTAGTTCGCAGGATCGTTCTCGTCAGCGTCAAAATCACGGAAAATGTTGGCAATATCCACGTACCTGCTGCCACCGTACGGCCCGCATGTATCGTGAAGACGCGAGAAGGGGATGTGCGCTTCCGCTAGATAACGGAGATTGTCCGCACCGCCGAAGTAATACGGAGCGTTGTTAACTCCGTGAAGCGGCCTGATCCGTCCCGTAACCGTATCCGCACTTGCCCGCACCGTGAAATGTTTATCTATATCATATCTGTTCATCGCAAAAAACTCCCGAAAAACGTGGAAACCGCAACCGGCTGCAACAGGCTACATCTGGCTCCGGACGATCTTATACTCGCCGTCCGGGTCGTAGTACGGACAATCTTTAAATGTATCCGTCATGAATTTAGCCATTTCGTCTTCGTCAAGGTCAACGTCGCACACGTACGTTTCGCAGTCCTCGTCGTATCCGTAATGCCTGCACTGTTCGCATTTTGAACCGTTGTCTGCCATCGTTCCGCACCTCTTTAACGGATAATATTCCAAAACCGGATGGATGTCAAGCGAGGAGAAAAGCGCAGATTTCTCCAAACAAAATTCATTTGACAAAATATATCGCACGCGATATAATATTGCCGGATAAGTCGCACACGACATATCACGGAGGAAATAATATGAATGACAAATACGCCGCTCTCAGGCTTAAAAACCAGCTTTGCTTCCCGCTCTACGCGGTATCAAATATGGTCACAAGAAAATACAAACCGTTTCTCGATAAGCTTGACCTGACCTATACTCAGTACATCGTGATGATGGTGCTCTGGGAGGAAAAACAGGTCAACGAGAAGTTCCTTTGCGAAGCTTTATGCCTCAAAACGAATACGCTGACGCCGCTGCTGAAGAAGCTGGAGGAGAAGGGGTACGTAAAGAAGGACAGGGATAAAAGCGACGAGCGGAACCTTGTCATAACGCTGACGGAAGAGGGAGAAAGACTGCGTGATAAAGCGCTGAACGTGCCGGAATGCATTGCCCGTGAACTCAATCTGACGCAGGAAGAAGCGTCGGCACTTTACAAAACATTGTACAAAATACTTGACGAAGAAAGAGAAAGGGAGCAAAAACTATGAACGTCGCAATCAGATTTTTTACAAGATCAAAGAAGGGCAACACGAAAAAGCTTGCCGACGCCGTATCATCGGCAATTGGTATCGATGCGATCGACGTCACGGTCGATCTTACGGAAAAAGTTGACAAACTGTTTCTGATCAACGCCATGTACGCCGCGAATATTGACAAAGAAGTCAAAGAGTTCCTTGAAAGAAACAAGGACAATATCGGCGAAGTCGTTAATATGAACACATCCGCTTCCGGTGCTTCGACGTGGAAGGCGGTCAAAAAGGAGACCGACCGGCTTGGCATCAAGCTCAGCGAAAAAGAATTCCATTGTGCCGCATCATGGATATTCATAAACAAGGGACTTCCGTCCGATGAGGATTATACAAAGGCAAAAGAATTTGCTGCATCGATGATTTGAAAAGCAGGAGGAGAGCATAATGGCAACTGTTTATGATTTTACGGTTAAAGATAGAAAAGGGAACGAAGTCAGCCTCGGCGAGTACAAGGGGAAAGTGCTGCTCATCGTCAACACGGCTACGGGATGCGGATTCACGCCGCACTATGAGCCTCTGGAGGCAATGTACAGGGACCTGAAAGAAAAGGGATTCGAGATCCTCGACTTCCCGTCCAACCAGTTTGCCGGCCAGGCGCCCGGAAGCGACGATGAGATCCACGAATTCTGCACGATGAAATTCGGAACGGAGTTTCCGCAGTTTGCGAAGATCGACGTGAACGGCGACAATGCCGATCCGCTCTTTGCTTATCTGGCGTCGGAGAAGCCGTTCGAGGGCTTCGGTAAGGGCGTTAAGAACGCTATGCTGAGCAAGTTTGCGAAGATGAACAATAAAAAGTTCGGCGATAAGACGTATATCGGATGGAACTTCACGAAATTCCTTGTCGATCGCGAAGGTAAAGTGATCGCGCGCTTCGCGCCCACCGTCGATATGAAGGACGTGAGAGACGCGGTTGAAAAGGAACTTGGCTGAGCGGGGGACCGGGCAGGACAATGATCCGCCGATAACGGTGAGGGCAGGTATATATTGCCCCATCGCGCAGATTGGTGTATACTAATGCCCGGTCAGGCGAGATTGACCGGATGAAGCGCGAAGGAGGGCAGAACAGGCCAGATCATGAAGATTTGCGACATGCACACGCATTCGAATTATTCGGACGGATCATTGTCCCCGGCCGGGCTCGTTAAAAGAGCACAGGAGCGGGGAATATCTGCGCTTGCCCTGACGGACCACAACACTTCCAAAGGCCTTCGCGATTTTATGGATGCGGGAGAAGCGAGCGGGCTCATTACCGTGCCCGGCTGCGAATTTTCGACCGATTACGAAATCGACGGTGTGAAAAAGGAACTCCACATCGTGGGCCTGTTTTTCCCGGAAGAAAACTGGCCGATGATAGAAGACCACGTTGACATAATGCGGCTGGCGAAAGAGTCCAGCAACCGCAGGATGATCAAAGCGCTCCGTGCTGACGGTTACGACGTCACTTTCGAAGAAGCCGCGAGACTCACCGATGCGGAAACGTTCAACAGAGCGCACGTCGCCAGAGTGCTTGTCGCAAAAGGGCAGATAGGCAGCGTAAAAGAAGCGTTCGCAACCATCTTAAAAGAGGGCAACGGCTATTACACTCCTGCCGGGCGTCTCGGTGCTATTGCGACAGTGAGGTTCATAAAGCTGTACGGAGGCGCGGCGGTGCTTGCCCACCCGTTCCTGAACCTCAGGTACGATGAACTCGAACTGTTTCTCCCGCACGCAAAAGCGAACGGACTTGACGCGATAGAAACGATGTACTCAGAGTTCAGCGATGAAATGACGAACAGCGCAAATGAGCTGGCGGACCGGTTCGGACTGCTGAGGAGCGGCGGATCGGACTTTCACGGGGAGGCAAAACCGCATATCGAACTTGGCACAGGAACGGGTGCCCTGGCGGTGCCTTTTGAGGTCTATGAAACGCTCAGAGATGCTGCGGCAAGAAAATAAAACGGGGTATTGACACCCTTTGTTTAGCGGAGTATAATAATAAAGCTGCGCCGGTGACAGCCCGGGCTTAGCCGGAAGTGCAGCGGCATGGCGGCGTAGCTCAGTTGGCCAGAGCATCCGGTTCATACCCGGCAGGTCGTAAGTTCAAATCTCACCGCCGCTACCATGGCCCCTTGGTCAAGAGGTTAAGACATCGCCCTTTCACGGCGGCGACACGAGTTCGATT
>JAGADO010000059.1 GCA_017613535.1 Clostridia bacterium
ATCGTTATCGTTCATACTTCAATCCCCCTCGATTCAAGGAAGCGTCGCAGCCCCTCCCGCGTGCGCTTTAAACTCGACAGCACCGTTCCCTTCGGGACGTTCATGATCCCGGCAATGTCTTCGATCGACCGTTCGTAATAGTAACGGGCAAAGAACATTTTGCGTTTTTTTAACTTGATCGACCGCAGATACTCTTCCGTCAGCCTGATGACACGCTCTCCGTCAGGGTCAATGCCGTCAGCGATCATTGCCCCCGCGTTTCCCTTTCCGATACCCAGAGGATCCGTCCACGGATCCGTTACCGGTTCGGTGAAACGGTCAACGTCGTCCGTGCTGACTAACCCGCCGTCAGGTGCGCTTTTCTGCGCGCTTTTCCGCCTGAGGCGGTCAATCGCCGCGTTGCGCACGATACCGGTCACGTAAGTGCCAAGTTTTTCGGGTATCGCGGGAGGAATGCTGTTCCAGACTTTCAGATATGCGTCGTTTACGCATTCTTCGGCATCGGATTCATCGTTCAGGACGCGCATTGCAGCCATACGGCAGCTTTCACCGTACTTTTTCTGCAATTCGCTTATGGCCTGCTCGTCACGCATGTCAAACAGCGCTATGATATCCGTATCCTTCAACTGTCGCTTTCTCTCCTTTAATTCCGCCCGAATGACCAGGCATAAAGCGGTCTCACTTATTAATACGCAAAAAAATCGGGGAGATTCCGTTTTTATGAAAAAAATTTAAAATCGCGGGTTTTATTTTTCAGTGCTGCCTTTGGAAGCTCCTGTGGCGGCGGAAAGCAGCATATTTACCTCTTCGGGGCGAAGGTATCTCCATGCGCCCGGCTTGAGTTCCGGATCAAGTTCGAGCGTGCCGAACCCGGTGCGCCTGAGCTTCAGAACAGGGTGATGGATCGCCTCCAGCATGCGCCTCACCTGGCGGTTCCTGCCCTCGCGGATACGCACTTCGGCGATCGCGTTAGAGCCCTTGTGCCCGACCACGGTCAAAAGCGCAGGCAGCGCCGGACCGTCATCGAGCATGATACCCTCCGCAAAGCGCCTGACGTTGCCCTCGTTCGGCTCGCCTTTGACGAGCGCTTCATACGTCTTCCAGATCTCAAACGAAGGGTGCGTGAGCATCTGCGTAAACTCTCCGTCGTTCGTAAGCAGAAGCAGCCCGGACGTGTCGTAATCGAGGCGTCCGACGGGATAAAGCCGCTCGTGCACGCCCTCGACAAGGTCAACGACACATTGACGCCCGCGGTCGTCCGATGCGGAGGAGAGCACTCCTGCGGGTTTGTTGATCATGATATATATTTTATTGCGCTCGGGCCTGACGGGTTTGCCGTCAACGCACACGACGTCCCTGCTTCCGACCTTTGTCCCCATGCCTGTGACGACCTCTCCGTTTACGGTGACTCTGCCGTCGGCAATTATCGTTTCCGCGCTTCTTCTCGACGCTACTCCGCACAACGCGAGGTACCTTTGCAGTCTCATTTCATCCATCGTCTGATCATCTCTCCCGTAACTTCAAATTCTTTCCCGTATCTTAAGTAGTAAAGCACGACCCTGTCCGGATCCCTTCCGAAAGCGCGCCTTAAAACGTCTGAATAGACCGACAGCTGCACGGCGTACCGCCTCGAATGATCCTCGAAATCCCGGTCTCCCGGAATGCCTACGGCATCGCTCTTATAATCTATAAGCGTGACCTTACCGTCCTTCACGCACACGCAGTCAATAATACCCTGAACGACTGTCGTGCTGCCCGAAAAAGCAGGTTCTCTGAACAAAACTTCGGACGGATAATCTGCCGAGAACGGTATCTCCCGCATGATATTCTGCGCTTCTGCCATGCGGCGCGCGAAATCCGAACGGATAAAGAGCGCAAGTGTATCCATCGGTATATTTTTAGCGTCGTCTTCTGATATAAAGCGGCGTTTTACGAGCTCTCCGGTCAGCTCCGACGCATACGCGGATGCTTTTTCACGGTCTCCGGAGATCTCTTTTATACGATCAAAATCCGCGTGCTCTAAACAGCAGTGAAGAAGCGTACCCCTTTCCGCCGCGGATGATGTTTTTCGTTCATCGCCGGTCTGCTCTTCAGGCTCTCCGAACATTCTGAAAGTGCCGCTGCCGCCGTACAATTCCATCGCTCTGTCCTGAGCCGGTTCTTCGGACACGGTATCGTTTTCAAACGCCAGCCTTTTAAGCTCCGACACAGACGCTTTAGAAGGACAGATCCTGGTATCGCCCTGCTGTTTTTCCGCCGGAGAAACTGTGTGATCCCACGGCCGGGCTTCGGGAAATCCGAACTTTACGATAAAACCGTAAAAATCTCCTCCGCTCCCGTCCTCGTTCGCCCCGTCTTCAGCTGGTCCGCTCTCTTCAGCGGATGCATCCAGGAGCTCTTTTGCGTACAGGCCGGGCACAAGTCTAACCGAGTTCCCTCTTTCTTCGTCTTTGCATAGCGCGGCCATACCCAGAAGCGTCAGATAATCATCCGCTTCGAGCGTATAATAATCCATCGGGAGCCTGCCGGAAGGATCAAGCATATCAAGGCAGCCTGCCCGGAATTCGTCAAAATCCCCTCCGACGCCGGTAATAACGAGTTTCTCTCTCGCCCGCGTCATTGCCACATATAAGAGCCTCATTTCCTCCGCTCTCGAGTCGCGCGAGATCCTCAGGCGCACAGCTTCCTTCATCACCGACGGATAGACGGTTCGCGTGCGTTTGTCGAAACACGAAGGCCCGAGGCCGAGCTCTTTGTGCATAATCATACGCGTTTTCTCGTCGCTCGTATTGCGGCCTCTCCCCGCTTCCGCAAGGAACACCACAGGATATTCGAGGCCTTTGCTCTTATGGATGGACGAGATCGCAACTGCGTTCAGACCGGTGCCCGCGGGTGAAGAAGAACTGATGCGCCCCTTCGCTTCGAGCGTTTCGAGCATCAGAACGTAATCTGAAAAAGAGCCGCCGCCCGAATTATCAAACTCCGACGTGAGCATAACGATCCGCATAATATTTGAGTACGCCGCACCGCCGTCGTTCATTGACGATACGCGGTCAATAAATCCGTTCTCGCCGAGGCATTCCCACAGCGTTTCGGATGCCGGGCGTCTGTAGCACTGCGTTCTGAGCGCTTCGAGGCGGTCAATAAACGCCGCTACTGCTTCAGTGAATCGATCCGCTTCATGATCCGCTCCGCCTTCCGCCTGCCGGCCGTTCGCGCCAATGTTTTCGCAAATTCGCTTCATTCTCCTGTAAAAAGGAATATCTTTTTCCGGCGCGCCCAGCCTGACCTTTACGAACATGTCCCCGGTAAAACCGTAAACGTTTTTAAGGACGGAAACGAGCGGAATGTCGTTTAGAGGGTTATCCAGAACTCGCATGAAAGATATTATAATTCGCACTTCGGGATGCGAGAAAAGTCCCGCGCGGTCGTCGGTATCTTTAACAGGCACTCCGCCTGACCGGAGCAGTTCCGCGAGCTTCCCGCCGTGGGGCGAGATCGAGCGCATCAGAATGCAAATATCGCTGTATCTGACGGGCCTTTCCGCCTTCGCGTCCGTGTCAAAAATCTTGAATCCGCCGGCAATCATTTCTTTTATCCGGCGCATGATCTCGAACGCTTCGAGCTCTGTCTTGTCAGGGCCGGAGCGCGAGTCTCCCGGGTCGATCACGACTATCTCCGTTGCATTTTCGGTTCCTTCGTGCGAGGGATAATAGTTTCCGCCGAAATTCAGATATTCATCCGGTCCGTAAGGCATCCCGCACGTCACATTATTCATCAGCTTGGAGAACACCATATTTACGGAATCGATCACGCTTTCGCGGCTGCGGAAATTCGCGTTGAGCCTTATAAGTTCACCGCTGCACGCATTGCCTGCCGCAAAACCGCTCATCTGTCCTCCGCGATTATCCTGATCATTGTCCGTGTACGCCGAATATTTTTCTGTGAAGAGTTCCGGGCAGGCGTTTCTGAACGAGTATATGCTCTGTTTCATATCGCCTACCATAAACATCCGCGGCCCGTCGCTCCCGTCTCCTGAAATCAGCCTGAGAATCAGCTCCTGGAGCATATTGGTGTCCTGGTATTCGTCAACGTAAATTTCGGAGAAACGTTTTCTGTACGATATTGCGAGGTCGGACGGTTCGTATTCGGATACGGGTGCGTCAATGTCTGACGGCCTGTTTTTCAGCAGTATGTTCAGGCACATGTGCTCCATATCGCCGTAGTCGTAAAGGTGTTTTTCCGCCTTCGCCGCGGCAAACATTTCGAGCGAGGTGCGTACGAGCGATATGAACGTTTCCACATTTTCACGCGCCGTTTCGCAATCCGATGATGCGGAATCGGCGGCTCCCGAGAACAGCTTTTTTAAAGTTTTATCTCTTATTTCGTTTATTATTCCCCTGCGTCGCGCCGTGACGGAAGAGGCTTTCTCGACCGTCTCCGGGTCCCTGGCTTCCCTTTCGGCTTTCGAAGCGGTTTTCATTCTCGGAAACGCTATTCCCGCGCAGGCCGAAAACGCTTCGTTCCACGTTATACCTTCGCGTTCGACGGTTAGCGACACGCTCCTAAGAATATCGATATCCTCGTCTAACGTCGCCAAGCCGTTTGTTATGCCGTATTCTTCGCAAAGCGCGCGGAGTTTTTCGAGTTCACCGAGCTGAGCCCTGAATTTGAGCCTGACGATAAAAATCAGCCACCTGCCGTAAGCCGTTTTAGCAAAATCATTGTCCGGGAATTCGTCGCAGAAATCGTGCGCACATTTGCGGAGCCAGCCGTCAGGATCCGGGAACGATAGAGAGAAATTGACCGTGCCTTCTATATATTCGAGCAGTCTGGCATCCGAATAAAAACCTCCGTACGTATCCAGAAGTGAAGCGTACTGTTCAGGCATTTCGTCGCTGAATTTTTCCGCAGCCTCGCGCACCGCCTCGGAGAGCATTTCGGACCGGAGCGCATCGTCGCACACGGCATACGATGCATCAATGCCGCTCTCCTGCATATTTTCGGTGAGGACTTTTTTACAAAAGCTGTCGATCGTCGTTATCCACGAACGCTGCAGACGGACCTGCTGGTCGTAGATGCGCGATATCTTTGACGGATCGTCAGTAGAAGCAAGGCGTTCATCCATCAGGCGGAACAGTCTCGAACGCATCTCATCGGCGGCGGCGCGCGTAAATGTAACGACGAGCAGGCTGTCAACGTCGCAAGGGTCTTCGCGGTCAAGCACTGCTTTTGCGATGCGGTTAACGAGCACCGCTGTCTTTCCCGATCCGGCGCCGGCGGCAACAAGTATGTCCGTTCCCCTGGCTTCTATTGCCCTTTTTTGCTCTCTCGTCCAGTCCATTTTTGCTCCGTGATCCGTCCCGGCCGCCACACCCGATTCAGCCGCCGCTCAAAAGCATTGACGCCGCATCGCTCTGCGCAAATACGGTGAGATCCGGGCTTTCCCTTAATATCTCGACCGCCGAAGCGGGCGCTCCGCTTCGTTTTATCAGTTTCGAAAGGCCGTCCGCCCTGTCTTCGCCCGAACTGATCAGCACCGTCCTGCGCGCATCCTTTACCGTCTCCCTGCCGGCAGCGGCCAGCACGATGTCTTTTTCTCTGTGGCGCAGAAAATCGAATTTATCAGGCACGAGATCCGCCCTGGATATGAACGAGTAGCTTCCGCCGGAGCCCTGCGAAAGTACGAGAAGGTCAAGCCCTCCTGCGTTTTCAAGCTTTTTGCGGCATTCGTTCATATATCTGTCAGGATCAGCCTTCAGGAGCGCGCCGTCGATCATGTGCACGTTTTCTTCCGGTATATCTATAAGTTTTGTGAAATTATCTTCGATAAACTTCCTGCAGAGCCCTGATTCCGGCAGATCGCCCGTGATCTCTTCCATCTGAAAGATGTGCACATATTTCCAGTCGATACCCGAATTTTCCTCCGAAAGCGTCAGATCGATATAAGTATGCGCAGAGGCGGAACAGCCGGCAGTAAGGCCTAGCACGAAACGGCCGTTGTCGATCAGCCCCTTCTTTATCCACCCTGCGATCATAGATGAAGCACGCGCGCTGAGTTCACGGCTGGTTTTATTGATTATCAGCTTTACGTTGAAATCTTTCCGGTCCGCCGTGCCTTTTTTGTAAATTATCTCCATCGCGCTGCTCCGATTACGGTATTTTAATCATTCAGGGTCGTATTCGTAAAAGACCGCGGCATTTCCGGGCTTTAATCCGAAAGAATAATCATCCGTGCCGATCAGGAGCCAGGCAGTTTTTCGCCCTCCGCCCGCACCGGCAGCATAAACATCCGCGTCTTCCTCCGTCACGCCCACAACGGTCATCACGTTTCCTTTTGCGTCTCTGCAAACGTCAAGTACTATCCCGGTCAGTATCTTTTCGCCGTTTTCGCTGTCGACAATGCCGCACACGCATCCGGCGCGCACGTTCTCCGGAGCGACTTCCGCGCCTGTTTTCGACGCGTCAGGTCCGGCCCCTTCAGGTCCGAGTCCGTAACGGTCAAGCTTCGCGGATGTGTTTTCATCATAAAGCAGCACGCCCCACATCGGCGCTCCGGTCAATCTTTTTCCGTCGGATCTGTACGCTCCGAGTCCGAACTTCTTCAGCCGGAGATGCTGTATTTCGTATTCGAAACTGCCTGCTTCATACGTATCGCGCGCAAATCCTTCCGGAACGCGGAACCTTCCGCAAACGGTGTTTTCGCTGTAATTTACTACAGTTCCGGGATATTTTCTTTCAAGGCCCGCCTTATATATTGCCACGGCGGTAAAATATATTGCCGTCGCTGCCGCAATGGCGCAGACGGAAATAATCAGAGTTTTTATCGCCCTTTTCTTTAGCCCGTTATCTATCTCGCGCTTCAACGCTTAAACCTCCTGAAAGCATCCAGCGGGTAATTGACCTCCCTGCCGTCCGCCGAGATCTTGGTAAACGTGCCGTCCTCGTTAAGGCTGAACCACACCGTATCGTTAGCGCGGTCCTTGACAACATACATTTCTGTAGCGGGGGTATTGCCCTCGGCGATCATGAATATCTTCTTTCCCGTCTCGGTGTTAACGGCAACGTCAACGACGAGCAGTGCGTGTCCGTCTGCTCCGCCTGTCTGTGCCGCGGTTATGATGAGGCAGTCTCCGACCTGAATGTCGTTCGAGTCGATCGACATCATCTGGTTTTTAAGCGAATAAGTGTTAGCGTAGAGGAAAACATTGTCCAGATAATACCTGAGCGTGCTGTATGAAGTGTCTCCAGGAGTGGCGTCGTCTGACTTATACCACTCGATCTTGTTACCGTTAGCTTTAATACGGTTACCCTGCGTCCAAGTGCTGAAGTCGAGCACGAACACGGGCGTCGTGTAAAGGTCGAACGTGATATATTCGTATTCTCCGCGCGCGTACCGGTATTCTGCATACAGCCTGATTATCGAATCGGCACACTGCTGAAGGCCGTTCTTGCGGATGTCCATATCGAGCACCGCGTCGGTAGGCGCGTTAGGATTATCCGAACCGTCGGCAAGCTTCGCCACCGTTCCGTAGCTCTTGAGCCTGAAGTTCCTGATGTATTCTCCGAACGAACCTTCCGGAACGGACGCGCGCACATAACCGGCCGGCGGATTGAATCTCGTGCCGATCGTTTCTCCGGCGGGATTTATCGGAGGCACCGGTTCGGGAGTCGCTGTCGGGACTGCCGTGATCTCCGGTTCTGCCGTTACGGTAGCTTCGGGATCAGGCATTTCGCCGTTCTGAAAATAGTATTTGAGTTTATCGAAGTTAAAAAAGACGGCGAGACCGACAACGATAATAACTACAGCTATTATGACGACGGCAATGATCTTTCCGCTCCCCTTCTTTTTGCGTTCTTCGTAATAATGCATATCTTTCCCCTCCTGACAGGATCAAAGCCCGGGGTATACCCATTTTTCTTCGGCCGGCGCCTCTTCAGGCGCTCCTTCGGCTTGCGCTTCTCCGGAAGACGCGTCAACAGCGCCGTCCGCCGAATCCTCGTTGTCCTCTCCGGAACCGTTTCCGCTCCCGGAATTACCCGACTGGCCGGATTTATCCGCGTTCGGGTTATCGATCATATATTTTTTCAGTATCGGATAAACATAGAACGTCTGCAGATACGCCGTAAACGCAATTCCTATGATCGCGTACAGCAGCGCCGAAACGATAAACGCGAAATAGCCGTTTATCACCAGAAGCGGCAGCAGCACCATTGCGGCTGTCAATAGCAGTATCCCGAGGTTCGGCAGCCATTTGATCAGTGCGAATATGACCGCGTTTTTATACAGCTGCTTCAGCGTCAATTTAAACGTCACGATCATCGGGTATATGTACATGCTCATCATGAGCAGCATTGCCGTCGTAAATATAGCGATAGCGGCGGAGATGAACAGCAGCCAGTTCGGCATAAGACCGGCCATATTCGAATCTTTCGCGCTGCACGCCATATAGAACGCGAACAGTATCATATCCCAGAAGCCTATCAGGCCGTTAATGATCATCGCCTTTATGCTGAGCGAAAGATTGCTGCGCGTTTTAGTGATGTAGTCGTGCCACAGGAAAACGGGTTCCCTTCTGACGAACGCTCTGATCACGAACGTCAGACCTGCCCTGAACGGCCCGGCAGAGAATACCGGTACGACGTTGAAGAAAATGATGACGAACGCAAGTCCCATATAATACATGACCTGCGCCTGGTCAGGATGCTCGCTCTGCCCTATAGCGGTCCATATGGAAATGCCCTTGGACAATGTATAGTAGAACGACACCGCGAGCATATATCCTACACCCGCGATCGCCGTTGACAACAAATTGCATACAAAGTAAATGAGGTTGATACCGATCAGTTTGAAACGCTTATTCCAGGCGATCTCCCAGAATCTGAAAAACGCACGTTTTTCCGGCTCATCTTTAGTGATGTCCGGGCCTTCTTTTCCGTATATCAGCCGCTTGAAAAATCCGTTCATATCGCTCATGCCGTGTGGAGCAGCTTCAGTGTGCGGTACCTTCTTCCGCCCGCTGCTCCGGCCAGGTCAATTATACCAATTCCGGACCGGTTTTTCAACTTCGATCGGAGGGCAGAAACCGGTTTTTTCGTTACAGCTCCGCAAGAACTTTGTCCATCCAGTTGCTTTCGTTTATATCTTTCAGTTTGTCGTAATCCTTTTTAGGGATCAGGCTCTTCTCTGACCATTCATACGCTACCGCAATAAGTTCATTGAATGAAA
>JAGADO010000060.1 GCA_017613535.1 Clostridia bacterium
CAAAATGAATATTATGAGCGTCGCAGAGCGCTCTGGCTTCTTCAATGGTTTTAACTTCGGAGAAATCAACGCCGGAAAACTTCTTAACGGCATCAGTCATCGTTATCCTTGCGAAAGGCGACTCGAGGTCGATCGTAAGCTCGCCGTAAGGAACGATACCGGTTCCGAGAACTTCGTGCGCGCAGTATCTGATAAGATTTTCAGTGATCTCCATCATACCCTCGAAATCAGTGTACGCCTGATAGAGTTCGAGAAGAGTGAATTCGGGGTTATGGCGCGTGTCCATACCTTCGTTGCGGAATACGCGGCCGATCTCATAAACTCTGTCCATGCCTCCGACGATAAGCCTTTTAAGATAAAGCTCGAGAGCGATGCGGAGGTACATATCGAGATTCAGCGTGTTATGATGGGTAATAAAAGGCCTTGCCGCGGCGCCGCCTGCAACGGTGTGCAGAACAGGCGTTTCAACTTCGAGAAACTCGCGGCCGTCAAGGAATCTTCTTATGGCGGAAATGATGCGCGAGCGTTTTACGAAAACATCTTTCACTTCGGGGTTAACGATAAGGTCAACGTACCTCATCCTTGCCCTGAGATCGTCGTCTTTGAGCCCGTGACGCTTCTCGGGAAGGGGACGGAGCGCTTTGGAAAGCAGCGTGACCTCGGTGCACTTGACCGAGATCTCACCCTTCATTGTCCTGAACGCAGTGCCTTTAACACCGATGATATCGCCGATATCATACGTCTTAAACTCGGAGTATTTGTCCGGACCCAGTTCGTTCTGTCTGACGTAGATCTGGATCATACCGCACTTGTCCTGAATATGAGCAAAGCTTGCCTTGCCCATTATGCGCTTCAGCATGATCCTGCCTGCGATCGAAACAGGAACGGGTTCTTTATCCGAGACAGGCAGACCGGTTTCGGGATCGTGCGCAGGTTCGCAGATTTCGTCGAACCTTCTTACGATCTCTTCCGATGTAAACGTGATATCATATTTAGTGATCGTGTAGGGATCGCGGCCCGAATCTTTAAGCGTATTAAGCTTCGAACGCATAACGCGCATAAGATCGCTCATATCGGCCTGATCGGCTTCAGGCATATTATTAACAGCGGGGGAGACGTTGTTCTCGCTCACTTATAATTCCTCCTTCAAAATACGGAGACAGCGGATATGATCGACCGCTGTCACCGAAGCTAAAATATGTTTACTAAAACTTGCAGGAACAGGCTGTCAGTTATCCGTGGCTTTGATATCTTTTATGATATATTTAGACTCGCCTGCGGGTGTTTTTACCGTTACTTCGTCGCCTTTGGAGTGGCCAAGAATGGCTGCTCCGACAGGGGATTCGTTTGAGATCTTTCCCTTAAGCGGATCAGCTTCGGACGAGCCGACAAGGAAGTATTCCTCTTCTTCATCGTACTGGCAATCGTATAGCACAACGACATGACCCATTTTAACGATGCTCGTGTCGTTATCCTCATCAATAAGAACGTAATTGGAGAGGATCGCTTCTATTCTTAATTTTTCGGCTTCGTTTTCACGCTGAGCTTCTTTTGCTTCGTCATACTCGGAGTTTTCAGACAGATCGCCGAATCCGCGCGCTATTTCAAGTCGGTTAGCGATCTCGATCGTTTTCTCTCCTTTGAGGTAATCGAGAAGCTCCTGATAATGCTGGAGACCGGTTTTAGTAAGATGTGTAGGTTTCTCTTTTTTCTTTTCGCTCATTCTGATCAGATCCTTCTTTAATTATTTAACCGGAGTAATATTTTTATCTTTAATGATGACGTAGTGAACTCCGCCCTCAATGATACTCGTAGAAGAAACGCGCGTCAATCTTGCTTCTTTATGAAGGGAGGCAATATCCTTAACGCCTATATTACACATTGTCGAACGTATCTTTCCGAGTGTCATATCCAGATTATCCCTGAGAGGACCTGCGTACGGAACGTACGAATCGACACCTTCCTCGAACGAAAGCTTTGTGTTTCCGCCCATATCGTACCGCTGCCAGTTGCGCGCACGGTTCGAACCTTCGCCCCAGTACTCTTTGTAATAGTTTCCGTTGATATTTATCTTGTTGGACGGGCTTTCGTCGAATCTTGCAAAGTAGCGGCCCAGCATGCAGAAATCTGCTCCCATAGCGAGCGCAAGGGTGAGGTGGTAGTCATGGACGATTCCTCCGTCCGAACAAAGCGGAACGTATATGCCTGTGTTTTTATAATACTCCTCGCGTGCCTTATTTACTTCGATCACAGCAGTAGCCTGACCGCGGCCGATGCCTTTCTGCTCTCTCGTTATGCAGATCGAACCGCCGCCGATACCGATCTTTACAAAGTCCGCACCGCAATCGGCAAGATATTTGAAGGAGTCACCGTCAACGACGTTTCCGGCACCGACTTTTACTTTTCCGTTGTACTCAGTCTTCACCCATTCGAGAGTGTCTTTCTGCCACTCCGAATAGCCTTCCGAAGAGTCGATGCACAGTACGTCAACGCCTGCTTTTACGAGTTCCGGAACTCTCTCCTTATAGTCTCTGGAGTTAATACCAGCTCCGACCATGTATCGTTTGCTGTCGTCAAGCAGTTCCAGCGGGTTTTCTTTATGCGAATCGTAGTCTTTTCTGAAAACGAAATATTTCAGCTTCTGCTGGCTGTCGATAATAGGGAGGCAGTTAAGCTTGTTCTCCCAGATAATATCGTTCGCGAGCTTTAACGAAACATTTTCGTCTCCGCATACGAGCTTCTCGAACGGAGTCATGAATTCGCAGACCTTCAGGCTGAGATCCATGCGGCTGACCCTGTAATCGCGGCTCGTCACTATACCCATAAGTCTTCCGTGAGCAGTACCGTCATCGGTGATCGCTATAGTGGAGTGACCTTTCTCTTCTTTAAGTCTGAGCACGTCTTTAAGCGTATCGTCAGGCTTAAGGTTTGAATCGCTGATAACGAAACCGGATTTATACTTCTTAACTCTGGATACCATCTCCGCCTGGCTGTCGATCGGCTGTGAAACGAAAATAAACGATAAACCGCCGCACTTTGCGAGTTCGATCGCCATGTGATCGTCCGAAACCGCCTGCATGACAGCGGAAACGAGAGGAATGTTGATCGAAAGGGGAGATGTCTCTCCTTTTTTAAACCTGACAAGGGGCGTTTTCAGTGAAACATTATCCGGAGTGCAGTCTTTCTTCGTCAATCCCGGTATAAACAGATATTCGCTGAATGTGTATGAGGGTTCATCGTAGATAAAGGCCATAATATCCTCCTTGCAAACTATATATTTGCTTCTATATTATACTTAGATTTACAAAATTTGTCAATCTCCGCGCGGCCTTTTCGCGCCTTTTTTTTGACGTTTTTAAACGGCCGGTTTGTTGCAAAAAAGGCGTCTGTCGGATATAATGTCAGACAGAGTCGGACCGGAAGGTCTGTGCGTATTTCAGCAGGAAAAGAGTCTGATGATTTTTGAAACGTAAAACAATTATATTGACCGTCGTTATACTTCTGATCTCTTTTGCCGTATCAGCATTCGCTTTCGAAAAACTGCCGAAATTGTCCGGAGAAAGCAGCCGTACGGAGAAAGAGATCTATCCCGGCGTGGTTTATACGAAGATCAAAACTCCATCAGGATCTGCCTACGCGAGTCAGGAATTCAATGTTGTCCGTTTCGATCTGAAGCAGCGAGATCTTTATCTTGACACGTTTTATTATAATAACGACGCCAGGAAGCTGGCAACGGTTTCTAACGACATCACGCAGTATAATCAGACTCACACGGATAGAACGGCTATCACTGCGGTCAACGGCGATATGTGGATGGTTGCTTACGCTCATGCGAGGATAGAGGGAAAAGGTACTTCATACGGCGGGTATTCCGACGCGGTGGTTAAGAAAGAACTGACTGTATCGAGGTCGTATAACGTAGTTGACGGCGAGATATTTACGTCCGGCACGATCGAGCAGGAAACGCCTTACGCCGGTCCTGCGTGGTCTTTCGGCATCACTGACGACTTCGTGCCTGTACTCGGCCAGCCGGTCGTTGTCATTACAGCGAAAGACACCGTAAACAGCGCATCGCTTAAGATCGACGGCATAAACAGACTGCCGGCGAATAACGCCATTGTCATGTACACCGACCGCGTGATGAGCACGTATAAAGGGTTTGCGCTTGACGACGCTTACGAGATACTTATCGAGTTTGACGCTGATTACAAACCTTCGCACGGCATGAACGTGACCGGTAAAGTAAAGGCGATCTACGGTCCCGAAAGTTCGTCGAATCCTGATTATATCAACGAAAAGCAGATGGTCCTCACCGCGCGCGGAAACAAAATAAATTCTCTTAAAAAGTTTGCTGTCGGGGACGATATCAACATTACAATCTCAGTGTCCGACCTCCAGGGTCATACAGAAGAATGGCAGCGCGTTCAGAACTCGATGGGCGGAAATATCGTTTACGTTAACAACGGCGTTCTGACGGGCAACGGCCTTGAGTCCGGCTATCCCACGACGCTCCTGGGTTACGATAACTCCGGCTGCATCGTGATGCTGACAATGAACGGGAGGGGCTATGGCGGCACGGGCGCCAGCGGCGACAGGCTTGCGCTTCTTTGCAAAGAACTGAACCTTTATAACGCGTTTATACTTGACGGCGGCGGTTCGATGACAATGGTTATCAACGACGGAACAGGATATAAGCCGGTCAGCCACGCCGTTGACAGCGGCGGAACGGTGTACAGGACGGTCAATAACGCCCTTGTCCTTGCGTACGGTCCCGAGCGCTGTGAGCAGGGCGAGTTTGAGATCGAGCTTCCGCTGAAGTTTACAGATCCCTTGAACGTCTCTTTTCCGACCGCAAAGCACGTTTCTTCGCTGATCAGTGCTCCCAACCAGGCTGTTTTCTCCTGGGAGGATGAGGCGCTTAAACTCACGGTCAGCAACATGAATACTCAGCCGGGCATGGCTGATCCGTACGTATCGATGAGCTATGCGAACTTTGAAAATACTGCAAGCGCGAACGAATATAAATACATCACGCTCGTGTATATGATCCCGGAATCAAACTCCGCGAAATCGTACACTTCCGAGCTCTTCTGCCAGTGCGAAGGCCGCGGTGCGGAAGGGGGGCAGAGCGTTTCTAAAAGCGTAAAACGTACCGGAAAATACGAACAGGTCACGTTTGATGCTTCGAGGCTTTCGAAGTGGAAGAACAGGATCTCGGGGCTTCGTATCGATTTCTTTTCGGGGACGATGAAGAACGGTGATACGATGTATATTCACAATATTATTCTGAGCAAGACTTCTGCCGAAGCTTCCGAAGCCGCTTCTGCGATCGTTCACGAGCTGAACGGCACCGAGCCCGATCCGACGAATACTCCGACTCCCGTTCCGACCGCGACTCCGACAGCGTCGCCTACACCTACACCGACACCGACTAAAGCACCAACTGCAACTCCAACAGCCACGCCTGCTCCAACGAAAACACCGGCCGCGACTCCGACAGCATCTCCGACACCCACGCTGGAACCGACTGCGATGCCTACATTGGAGCCTACAATCGAGCCTACACAGGAGCCAACTGCGACGCCGACAATCGAACCCACTGCCCAACCTACGGAGTTGCCAACCGACGAACCCACGGCCGGACCAACTGAACTGCCAACCGATGAACCTACGGCAAAGCCTGCGGAATTGCCGACCGATGAACCTGCGGCTGATCCGACTGATCTTCGTTCCGAAAAAACAGGCGGATTTAAAATATGGCCGATAATCGCAGCAGTCATTGCACTAGCAGCAGTATTGATCGTGATTGCCATCATCATTGCCAAAAAACAGAAGAAAAAATGATGAAAATGATATAATAACGTGAACGAAATAACAAAAGGAGACTGAATAAATTGCCGCTGAAGATCATAAATGAAAGCATTACAAGAATACATTGCGACGCCATCGTAAACGCAGCAAACAGAACGCTGCTGGGCGGAGGAGGTGTTGACGGAGCGATACACAGAGCCGCCGGAGAAGGCCTCCTTAAAGAGTGCAAGACTCTCGGTGGCTGTGATACAGGTGACGCAAAGATCACGGGCGGTTATGATCTTCCGTGCAGATTCGTCATTCATACTGTCGGACCGGTCTGGCACGGAGGAGAAAACGGGGAAGAGAAACTGCTCAGATCCTGCTACCGCAGGTCGCTCGAACTTGCTTTAGAGCACGACTGCGAAAGCGTGGCGTTTCCGCTCATTTCATCAGGCGTTTACGGCTATCCGAAAGACAAGGCACTTGACGTCGCCGTAGATGAGATCGCGAAGTTCCTTATCGACCACGACATGCTCGTGTATATCGCTTTCTTTGACAGATCCGTTTACTGCATCGATAGCGATCTGTACCGGAAATTGTCGAGATATATCGATGAAAATTATCGCGGATTTAACGAGTATCATTATGCTGCTCACGCTGCCATGGCTGCCGCCGATGCCGCGCCGATGCCCGATAAAAAAATGTTTCCCGGGAAGAGAAGCTCGCGCAGAAAGTCTGCTTTTTCCGGTGCATTCAGCAAGGTGGAATTTGATGTAATCGAAGACATCAAAGACAACGAAGAGAATTCAGATGACATTTTACAGGAACAGGTTCTGGAAGCCAGTTATGATAATGCTTCGAAAGTCACATTGTCGCTGAAAGATATGCTCGGACAGATAGATGAAAGCTTCTCTGAAATGCTTCTGAGAAAGATCGATGAAAAAGGAATGACAGACGTTGAATGCTATAAAAAAGCGAATATTGACCGCAAGCTGTTTTCGAAGATCAGGAGTGACAGACTTTACAAGCCTAGCAAGCCGACAGCAATCGCTTTTGCAGTAGCGCTCGAACTGCCTCTCGAAGAAGCTAAGGACCTTCTTATGAAAGCCGGGTTCGCGCTCTCGCACAGCAGCAAATTCGACATCATAATCGAGTATTTTATTAACAATGGAAATTATAATATTTACGAGATCAACGAGGCGCTTTTCGCATTTGATCAGGTCACGCTCGGCGTCTGAAATGAGCTTATAAAATGTCGCTTTCAAAGCGACCACTTCTTTAATTTGTTCGACTATAATACGGGTCGCAGGATGCAAAAACCTGCGGCCATATTTATTATCAGGGAGGACAAAACAATGAAAAACAACATTACTGAACTCGTTTTTATTCTTGACAGGAGCGGATCTATGGCGGGTCTTGAAGGTGACACGATTGGAGGATTCAACTCGCTTATTGAAAAGCAGAAGAAAGAAGAAGGGGAGTGCCTCGTATCAACCGTACTGTTTGACAACGTCAGCGAAGTAATCCATGACCGCGTTAAACTGAGTGAGATCAAACCGATGACTGAAAAAGAATATTTTGTCCGCGGAAGCACTGCGCTTATTGACGCGATCGGCGGTGCGATCCACCACATCGGCAACATTCACAAATACGCCAGGCCTGAAGATGTGCCCGAACATACAATGTTTGTAATTACGACTGACGGTATGGAGAATTCGAGCAGAAAGTATTCGAGCGACGAGGTCAAGAAAATGGTCGAGCATCGCAAGGAGAAGGATGGCTGGGAATTCCTGTTTATCGGTGCAAATATCGATTCGGTCGAGACGGCAAAGCATTTTGGTATCGGTCGCGACAGGGCGGTCGATTACCATGCGGATGCTGCGGGTACGGCGGTGCTTTACGAATCTGTCGCTGATGCAGTCTGCTCCGTGCGCCGCAATAAAGCGGTGTCTAAGAGCTGGTGCGATAAGATCAGCGCTGATAACGAACGCAGAAAAAAAGCAAAATGACAATTGTTTTCAATAATAGCGTATTATTCTTGAAAACTGACCTGAAATAGTTTAAAATCATACTGATAGAAATCGAATCAAAGGAGATGCGTAACCTTGAAGAAATTTATCAGTATGATTTTAGCTATTTTGATCTTATTTCTTTTTGCAGTATCTTATGTAATTGCTGCAGATGACGGGAGCGAGACCGCGAGTGAACCGGTAACGCCATCGCTGATCACGATCGCTGACGGCGTTGTTAAGAACGGAACGATCGTTGAAGGGAACAACGTAATTGCACGTGCCATGGGCGACGTTGTAAAGTTCGGTTTTAAAGCAGTGTCAGACCCGATGATCCATATTACCTTTGACACACCTGCTGACACTGCAGAATATCCGATCCTTGCAATTAAAGCGCAGCGCACCGGAAGCGAATCTTCGAGCGAAGTATTCTATAATGAACCGGGAAAGGGTGCCGTTGGCGGGATGTCTAAGATAGGGAAGTGGCAGGATACCGAAGACTGGCAATGGCTTACGTTTGATTTAAGCGGCTGCGGTGTAGTCGGCTATCTGCGCTTTGATGTTTTTCCTGACGGAAACCTCGATACGACTGGTATGATCGCTGCGGTCGGTTTCTTCAAAACATTAGAGGACGTCGAAGCTTTTGCTGCGACTGACGAGGCAAAAGCGCTTGGCTCGAATCCGGGTAGCGGCTCGATAAAAGATGAGCTCATTAAAGAAAAAGAATCGATTTATTCGCTGTTTGATGATGAACAGGCGATAAATACCGGATGGTGGTTCCACAAATACGCAGAAGGGAAGCAGATCAGCATCGGGTTCGATTCTCCGGTGTGGTTTGACAGGCTCTGGTATTTCGCGTACGCTTCGTCAACGCCCTGCCCGTACAGATTAAGTGTTTTAGATATTAACGACAACGAACTTTACAGTGAAGAGCTGACCGTTGCGGGTAATGTCGAGGTAGTTACTGATCTTGGCCTGAAATTTGAGCCGGGGTACTACACGATCCTGTTCGAGTCGGTCGAAGTTGACGATGATATAATTGACAACATTCATTTTGTCCTCGGCAGCGGTGAGATTCGGGAGGATGACCCGGAAATCGAGTTAAGTACGGTCGGGGCCAACACGAACGATAATACCAAACCTGTTCCTGCGCTTAAGCTGCTGATCTGCGAGCCTGATGAGAACCGCACTCCCAAGCCTACCGCAACGCCGAAAACCGTGACTGAACCTCCTGTTATTCCTACTCCTGTTCCGACAGAAAAACCTGCAGACGATAAAACTGCGGAACCTCAAATAACGGATCCGGTCAATAATAACGGCAGTTCGGATCAAAAATCTGATTCTGATAAGAAAGGATTGGGTGCCGGGGCAATCGCCGGAATTATCGGTGGTGCGGTCGTTTTAGTGGCTGCTGTTTCGCTGATAATTGTTAAAGCTGCAAAGAAAAAGAAGAACTGATTTCTTTGCGGTCATAACTGCTTATATGCGTTGATTTACGCATGATTGGCCATTGACTTACGTTGTGTCAAATGGTATAATAACCAGGTACGGTTGAGGCTGAACACTTTGATTTAAGGTGTTTAGCTTCGCCGGACCAAAACAGCGAACCTGACTTTTGGATCAGGTCAATATTTCTGGAAGCGTATCGAAGTGGTCATAACGGCCCTGACTCGAAAGCGGCTCGGTTTCGTCACTCGGTACAGCGCGAAAGCTCCGGTTTTCTCGCAAAAGCTCCGTTTTCCTGCGGTTTTCGCGACTTTAGCTTGCAGGAAACAGAAAAGGCG
>JAGADO010000061.1 GCA_017613535.1 Clostridia bacterium
AGCACCCGCGCGGACGGATCGTTCACGTCGCACCCGGCCCACGTTTTGTTGGGCATCCAGAAATCCGCGATCATTTCCGATTGCCCCGGGTAATATTTCTCAAAAATGTCTCTGTAAAGCAGCGATTCTTTCGTAAACGGCCTGGCGTGCGTATATTTTTTGCATCCGGCCTCAAATTCCGCGTCGGAATACACTTTTTGAGCGTATTCTTTCAGATAATCCACCATCGAATGCCCCACCGCGTCCGAAAACGCCGCTTTTTCACGCCACAGAATGCTGTCCGGCAGGTATCCGAGCCCCTCGAACGCGTGGCGGAGGAGATATTTGCCCTTCCCGTACCTGTTCAGCTTCATCTCCGGATCGATGCTCATGACGTAACTCGCAAAATCGAGATCACCGAAAGGCACGCGAGCCTCGAGAGAGTTGACCGAAATGCACCTGTCGGCACGCAGCACGTCGTACATATGAAGTTCACTGACGCGCTTGACCGCCTCATCCTGAAACGCCTTTGCCGACGGCGCAAAATCCGTGTATTTGTACCCGAACAATTCGTCGGATATCTCTCCCGTCAATATAACTCGTATGTCCGTGTTTTCGTGTATCGCCTTGCACACGAGGTACATTCCCATGCTCGCCCTGATCGTCGTAATATCATACGTGCCGAGCAGCCTCACTACCTCTTCAAGCGATGCGATAACTTCTTCCGGCGTCATATACACTTCGGTATGGTTGCTGCCGATGTACTCAGCTACCTGCCTCGCATATTTGAGGTCGATCGCGTCTTTACGCATACCTATCGCGAACGTATCGATCGGGCCTTTGACCTCGCGCGACGCTATCGCACACACGAGAGAAGAATCAAGTCCGCCTGAAAGCAGGAACCCTATCTTAACGTCAGCCGCAAGCCTTTTGCGAACGCCCTTGATCAGCTTCTCCCGGATATTGACGCATACCTCTTCGAGCCCGTCCCTGCAGACAGACGCTGCGGCAGTAACGTCGCGGTAGCGGATGAATTGACCGTTCTTGTAATAACATCCGGGCGGGAAAGGCATTATTTTATCCGCCAGTCCCACGAGGTTCTGCGCCTCGCTCGCGAAAATGACCGTACCGGCACTGTCGTATCCGTAATACAGCGGTCTGATCCCGATCGGGTCGCGGGCGGCAATATATTCGCCCGTTTTCCCGTCGTATATCACGCACGCAAATTCCGCGTCAAGCATCGCGAACATGTCCGTTCCGTATTCGCGGTACATCGGGAGCAATATCTCGCAGTCGCTCTCGCTCCTGAATGTATATCCCTTGCCGCGCAGCACTTCGCGCTCCTTTTTAAACCCGTAAAGCTCTCCGTTGCACACGGCGAAACTTCCGTCCAGTTCAAACGGCTGCATGCCTTCAGCGGTCGGACCCATAATAGACAAACGGTGGAATCCAAGGAGTCCCTCTCCCGTATCAGCGGTGCGTGTGTCGTCCGGACCGCGCGATTTCGTCCTTGCGAAACCGCTCTTAAAGGCCGCCCGGTCAATAACTTTTCCGCAATATCCTATGATCGAGCACAAGACCGTTCACCCCTATTCGACGTCCTGAAGCGCATCGTATCCCTCTTCGCCGGTGCGTACCTTAACAACGTTCTCGACGTCGTACACGAAGATCTTTCCGTCTCCGATATGGCCGGTATACAGGACCTTCTTTGCTGTTTCTATAACGTCTCTCACAGGTATTGCCGACACGACTATATCTACCTGGACCTTCGGCCTCAGGTCTGTCTCAACTGCAACGCCGCGGTAGAATTCGGTGTGTCCCTTCTGCATCCCGTAGCCCATAACGTGCGAAACGGTCATGCCCGTGATACCGAGCTTGCTCATAGCATCCTTGAGAGCGTAAAGCTTCTCTTCCTTGAAAACGATCTCGACTTTAGTGAATTTATGACCTCCGTTATCGAACGAAGGTTCACGCTTAACAGGCACAGCCTCCGCGACAGGCGTTGTGCCCGTGACTGCGACGACGTGCTCTCCGGTGCCGAATTCGGCATATTTGTCAACGGCTGGCATGAAGTCTGCGTATGCGCTCGGAAGGCCGTGCTCACCGATATCAAGTCCGGCAAGTTCGTCCGCCTGATCGGCGCGCAGGAATTTGATTTTTTTGAGGAACAGGAAGAACAGAAGCATCGTCACGCCTGCCCATGCGGCAACGGACGCAAATCCCGCAAGCTGTATTCCGAGCTGACTGAAATCTCCGGTGTAAAAAAGGCCTCTTAATCCGGCAGGCGCATCAGGGTTTGCAAGCAATCCCACAGCTATCGTGCCCCATATTCCGTTCGCGCAGTGGACACCGACAGCACCGACAGGGTCATCGATGTGGAGTTTAAGGTCAAGCACTTCTACGACGACCACTACAAGTATGCCTGATACGAGTCCGACCGCAGCTGCGCCTATCGCATCAAACGCGTCGCACCCTGCCGTTACTGCGACAAGGCCCGCCAAAGAGGCGTTCAGACACATCGAAACATCGGGCTTTCCGTTCCTGATCCACGTGAAGATCATGGTGGTACAGGTGGCAACGGACGGTGCTATCGTTGTGGTGAGGAATATGCTGGAAAGTTCGGAAGTCGTTGTCGCCGCTGCACCGTTGAAACCGTACCAGCCGAGCCAGAGGATGAACACGCCAAGAGCTCCGAGCGGGATCGAATGGCCGGGGATGGCATTGACCTTCGTCACCTTGCCTGATTTGTCCTTTACATATTTACCGATGCGCGGCCCGAGCACGGCAGCTCCGATAAGCGCCGCAATACCGCCCACCATATGGATCGCGCATGAACCGGCGTAATCGTGGAAGCCGAGTCTGCTGAGCCAGCCGCCGCCCCAGATCCAGTGCGCTTCTATAGGATAGATCACCATCGAGATGACCGCTGAATAAACACAGTACGCGGAGAATTTTGTGCGCTCCGCCATAGCGCCCGAAACGATCGTAGCCGTCGTAGCGCAGAACACCATATTGAAGAAGAAATAACTTGCGTCCGTAAAGCCTTCCGAAGGAGAGGCGATGAAATCCTTAAAGTGCGTGAACAGGTCAAGGTTCGGTTTACCGAGGAGTCCGAACAGCGCGTCCTCGCCCATCATCAGACCGTATCCAAGGACAGAAAAAACGACCGCGCCGATGCAGAAATCCATCAGGTTCTTCATAATGATATTGCCCGCGTTCTTTGCTCGCGTAAAGCCTGTCTCGACCATCGCAAATCCCGCCTGCATCCAGAAAACCAATGCTGCGCCTATCAAAAACCAGAATTCAACTGACATGTCGTTCACCATCCTTTGCAAATCATTTCACGCCGAAAAGCAGATCGGCGTATGTCGGGAAAGGCCAGTATTTCTTTGCGGTAAGCTGCTCAGCTTTATCGCACGGAACGCGAAGTTCGCACATAGCCGGAAGCAGCGAGTCGCGGATCGCCTCGGATTTTTCTTTGATGTCGTCAATATTTCCGACCGCGAGCAGTGCTTTTTCGAGTTCGTCCGTCTTTGCGTCTATTTCGTCGAGGAGCACGGACAATTTCTCTACAAGCGCCGTTTCGTATCTGCACGGAACACCTGTGCCAAGCGCTCTCTTCGCCGCCGCGGCCTCTGCGACAGAACGCGCATAAGCGGAAGCGGCAGGAGCGATCATTGTCCTGGCCATATCCGTCATCGTACTTGCCTCGATGACAACGGTCTTACAGTAGTTTTCAAGCATTATCTCGCAGCGCGATCTGAGTTCTTCTTCGGTGAACACGCCGAGCCCCGTCAGCATCGTCACGTTCTTCTCATCGAGCAGATGCGGCATACAGTCCGGAGTCGTGCGGTAGTTTAACAGGCCGCGCTTCTCGGTCGCTTCCTTGATCCACGCATCGTCGTAGCCGTTTCCGTTGAATATGATGCGCCTGTGCTCTTTGATCGTCTGCCTGATCATATCGTGAAGCTCGGCATTGAAATCTGCTGCTTTCTCGAGGCGGTCAGCGTAGATACGCAGGCTCTCGGCCACTGCGGCATTGAGCATGATGTTTGCACAAGCGATGCTGTTGGACGAACCGAGCATACGGAATTCGCATTTGTTACCGGTGAAATGCGAACGGAGACGTTCTGTTGCGGTCCGTCGTATCGCGGTTGAATTTAGGAAGCACGTCTACTCCGAGCTTGATCTGCTGCCTCTCTTTTCCTTCGTACGGTTTATCGTTCTCGATCGCTTCCAGGACGGCGTTAAGTTCATCGCCGAGGAACATCGAAATGACGGCCGGAGGTGCTTCGTTCGCACCGAGGCGGTGGTCGTTTCCGGCGGTGGCAACGGACAGCCTGAGCAGATCCTGATAGTCGTCAACGGCTTTGATCACCGCGCACAGGAACAGCAGGAACTGAGCGTTTTCGTACGGCGTCTCGCCGGGAGAAAGCAGGTTCTGGCCGCTGTCGGTAGCGATAGACCAGTTATTATGCTTGCCGGAGCCGTTGACGCCAGCGAACGGTTTTTCGTGAAGCAGACATACGAGGCCGTGCTTTGCGGCAACCTTCTGCATGATTTCCATTGTCAGCTGGTTGTGGTCGGTGGCAACGTTTGTCGTCGTATATATCGGTGCGAGTTCGTGCTGTGCGGGGGCAACTTCGTTGTGCTCCGTTTTTGCCAGTATTCCGAGCTTCCACAATTCTTCGTTGAGGTCTTCCATGTACGCCGCGACGCCCGGCTTGATCACTCCGAAGTAGTGGTCGTCAAGCTCCTGCCCTTTTGGCGGTCTGGCGCCGAACAATGTGCGTCCGGTGAAGCGCAGGTCGGGGCGTTTTTCGTACATTTCTCTGGTGACAAGGAAGTATTCCTGTTCCGGTCCCACTGATGAGACAACGCGCCTGGCCGTCGTGTTCCCGAACAGTTTAAGTATCCTGAGTGCCTGTTTGCTGAGCACTTCCATCGATCTTAGGAGCGGCGTTTTTTTATCGAGCGCAGGACCTCCGTACGAACAAAAAGCGGTCGGTATGCAGAGCGTTTTGCCTTTTATGAATGCGTATGATGTGGGGTCCCACGCCGTATATCCTCTCGCCTCGAACGTGGCTCTCAGGCCTCCGCTCGGGAACGACGATGCGTCAGGTTCGCCCTTGATGAGCTCCTTGCCGGAGAATTCCATGATGACGGCCCCGTCCGGTGAAGGAGATATGAAACTGTCGTGCTTCTCGGCGGTAATGCCGGTAAGAGGCTGGAACCAGTGAGTGAAATGCGTTGCGCCGCGCTCGACCGCCCAATCCTTCATTGCCTCCGCCACCGCGTTGGCAACGCCGATATCGAGTTCTTTTCCTTCGTCGATCGTTCTTCGCAGCGATTTGTACACGTCTGCCGAAAGGCTGGCGCGCATCACGCGATCGTCAAATACCATTGTGCCGAATGTTTCAGTTACCGTACTCATTGTTCAGAACTCCTTTTCAAAGGTATTATTAAAGGCAAAGGTCCGCGCTGTTCTAAACAGGAAAGACGCCTTTGCCTTTTTCGTTCTGTTCAATTCGTAAGCTCAATACCATCCGAATGATGATAAAGAGCGTCTCCGGGTGTGACCACCCAAAGACGCCCTTGCCTTTACGAGCGGGATTTTACACCCCTTCGGAGAGGTTGTCAACACTTTTTTGCGGAGAACAACTGTATTGACGCGGGCGGCGAATGGGCGTATAATGACCGTTGATGAGCAAAGGCGTTCATTGACCGCAGACAGAACTGCGCGAAAATGAACGCCTTTTGTTTTTTTACCGGCGTCCGGAAAGGGCGTGCAAAGCGATCCGGAAAGGATCGTCCGAAAGGAATGAGACGCATGATGAAAGAAGGTCAGGTGCGGATCCCGTCAGGGTGCGCGATCGCCGCCGTGATATCCAGAGAAGGAAACAAGATGTCGGGAGAGTCGATAATCAAATCGATGATCCCGATGCACGAACGTTCTAACGGCCTCGGAGGAGGTTTCGCGGGATACGGTATTTATCCGGAATACAAGGACTTCTACGCTCTACATCTGTTTTTCGACAGCCGAGCGACAAGGAAGGATTGCGAGGCGTTCCTGAAGGAGTACTTCGAGATCGTGAGAAGCGAAATAATACCGACGCGCAAAATGCCGGCAATCACCGACGAACCCATAATCTGGCGGTACTTTGTTGCCCCGCTCAAATCGATGCTGGTAAATATGCAGCTCGACGAAAAAGAATTCGTTGCCCGCGCGGTCATGAAGATCAACACTCACATGGACGGGGCGTACGTGTTCTCGAGCGGTAAGAATATGGGTACGTTCAAGGCGGTGGGCTTCCCCGAAGACGTTGGCGTTTTTTACAAGCTTGACGAGTACGAGGGCTACTCCTGGACCGCGCACGGACGCTATCCCACGAACACGCCCGGCTGGTGGGGCGGCGCACACCCGTTCACGCTGCTCGACTACTCCGTTGTCCACAACGGCGAGATATCCTCGTATGACGCGAACCGTCGCTTTATAGAGATGTTCGGATATAAATGCACGCTTAAAACAGATACGGAAGTTATAACATACGCGCTCGACTACCTTGTCCGCGTCCAGGGCCTCACACTTACGGAGGCCGCAAACGTGATCGCCGCTCCTTTCTGGAGCACGATCGACAGGACGCAGGACGCAGAAAAGCAAAAACAGCTGCGCTTCCTTAGGACCGTCTTCCCAAGCCTGCTCATAACCGGACCGTTTTCGATAATACTCGGATTCACCGGCGGAATAATGGCCCTGAACGACCGCCTGAAGCTGCGCTCCATGGTCGTGGGAGAAAAAGACGATAAAGTGTTAATTGCCAGCGAAGAAGCTGCCATCCGCGCGATGGAGCCAGATGCCGTAAACGTATGGGCGCCCGCCGGAGGAGAGCCTGTTATTGTCCGGGTGAAAGGAGGAGATCTGTAATGGGAGTTGATTTTATTTATCCCGAATTCGAAGTCGTGCGAAACCGCGACAGGTGCATCGAATGCCGCGTATGCGAACGTCAGTGCGCCAACGAAGTTCACTCTTACAACCCCGCAAGAGGCGGTATGATCAGTGACGAATCCAAATGCGTAAACTGCCAGAGGTGCGTCTCTCTGTGCCCCACCAGGGCGCTTAAGATAGTTAAGAGCGACTGCACTTTAAGGGAAAACGCGAACTGGCAGAACGATACGATCAGGGAGATATACAAGCAGGCTTCGAGCGGGGGCGTGCTGCTGTCGTCTATGGGTAACCCCAAACCGCTGCCGGTCTACTGGGATAAGATCCTCATCAACGCCTCGCAGGTCACGAACCCGCCCATCGATCCCCTTCGCGAACCGATGGAAACGCAGGTATTCCTTGGCAAAAAGCCCGAAAAGATCGAGCGTGACGCTGAAGGCAGGATCAAATGCGAACTTCCTCCCGGCATCAGTCTTTCGATGCCTGTGATGTTCTCGGCAATGAGCTACGGGTCGATCAGCTACAACGCCCATGCTTCGCTCGCACGTGCGGCAACGGAGCTTGGCATCCTTTACAACACCGGAGAGGGCGGCCTTCACGATGACTTTTATCAGTACGGGCCAAACACGATCGTTCAGGTGGCGAGCGGCCGTTTCGGCGTTCACGAAGATTATCTCGAGGCCGGAGCTGCTATCGAGATAAAGATGGGACAGGGCGCGAAGCCGGGCATCGGAGGCCACCTTCCGGGCACAAAGATCGTCGGAGACGTTTCGCGCACGCGCATGATACCTGAAGGTACAGACGCGATCTCCCCCGCCCCGCACCACGACATTTATTCGATTGAAGATCTGCGCCAGCTCGTATTCTCACTTAAGGAAGCGACGCGCTACACCAAGCCCGTCATAGTTAAAGTGGCGGCGGTGCACAACATTCCGGCGATCGCGAGCGGTATTGCACGCAGCGGCGCGGATATTATCGCGATAGACGGATTCCGCGGAGGTACGGGCGCGGCTCCCACGCGCATCAGGGACAACGTCGGTATACCCGTCGAACTGGCGCTCGCGGCCGTTGACCAGAGGCTGCGCGACGAAGGCATCCGCAACAACGTATCGCTCGTTGCCGGCGGTTCGATCCGCAGCGCCTCAGATGTCGTAAAAGCGATCGCACTGGGAGCGGACGCATGTTACATTGCCACCGCCGCACTGCTCGCACTGGGCTGCCACCTCTGCCGCACCTGTCAGACCGGCAAATGCAACTGGGGAATTGCCACCCAGCGCCCTGACCTCGTGAAACGCCTGAACCCGGAGATCGGAAAGGAACGCCTCGTGAACCTGATGACGGCCTGGAGGCGCGAGATCATGGAGCTTATGGGGGGCATGGGGATCAACTCGATCGAAGCACTTCGCGGAAACCGCCTGATGCTTCGCGGCGTCGGTCTCAATGAAAAAGAACTCGGGATCCTCGGGATCGCGCATGCGGGAGAGTGATCTTATGAAGCGTGTATACGTCAATGAAGAATGGTGTCTCGGCTGCCGGCTTTGCGAGTATAACTGCGCATTTGCGAACTCCGGCCTGACGGATATGGTCGAAGCTCTCCGCGGAAAGCCGGTGTTCCCGCGCATCCATGTGGAGACGGTCAGCGCGGAGGGAAAAGAGGGTCAGAGAACGATCCCGATCTCCTGCAGACACTGCACCGACCCGATGTGCATAAAAAGCTGCATTGCCGGAGCAATATCGCGCGTAAACGGCGTCGTATCCATCGATAAAAACAAATGCGTAGGCTGTTTTACGTGTATGCTCGTCTGCCCTTACGGCGCGCTGGCACCGGATGGCGACGGAGTGATGCAGAAATGCGAACTGTGCGTAAAAAACGCGTGCGGCACACCGGCGTGCGTTGCCGGCTGCCCGAACAGGGCAATAGTATTCGAAGAGCGGGGTGACTGATCGTGAGCGGCTCTGAACAGATCAAAAAATACGTTATCGTCGGCAACGGCGTAGCGGGTACCGCCTGCATCGAAGGTATCCGCAGCACAGACAAAACAGGAAAGATCACCGTTGTCGCGGAAGAAACTCACGCGGCATATTGCCGTCCGCTCATTTCCTACTACCTCGAACAAAAAACGGACGTTTGCAGGATGCAGTACCGCGATCCCGGCTTTTACGAACGGAACGGCGTTGACGTCCTGTACGGGCGACGCGCCATCCACATCCGCAGCGACGTTAAAGAGCTCGAACTGGATGACGGGACTGTGCTGCCTTACGACGCCCTGTGTATTGCCGCCGGTTCATCTCCTTTCGTGCCCCCGTTCGAAGGGCTCGATTCTGTCGGACGCAAATTCTCGTTCATGACTCTCGATGATGCGCTGAGCCTCGAAAAAGCACTTACGCCTTCAACGCGCGTCCTTATCGTCGGAGCCGGACTGATCGGCCTCAAATGCGCCGAAGGCATCCTCGGTCGCGTGGCTTCCGTAACCGTGTGCGATCTGGCCGACCGCGTGCTGTCGAGCATACTTGACGCTGAATGTGCTTCGGTGATGCAGAAAAATCTCGAGGACAACGGCATTTCGTTTATGCTTGGCGACAGTGCCGCGCGGTTCGATGGAAATACGGCGATCATGAAGAGTGGCAGGACGGTCGAATTCGACGTGCTCGTGCTCGCGGTAGGTGTGCGGGCAAACACGTCGCTTATTAAAGATATCGGCGGAGAAGTTAACCGCGGCATCGTCGTTAACAGCCGCATGGAAACATCTGTACCGGGCATCTACGCTGCGGGAGACTGCACCGAGGGCAACGACGTGTCATCCGGTGCGAGAAAAGTTATCGCGATACTCCCGAACGCATATTTCCAGGGACACACCGCCGGAACTGTGATGGCGGGAGGCAGCGAATCGCTTGAGAACGCCATTCCTATGAACTCGATAGGCTTTTTCGGGGTCCATGCGATGACTGCGGGATCATATACAGGCGAAATGCATGAAGAAAAGACCGAAAGCTGCCTGAAGAGGCTCTTTACGGAGGACAATATCCTAAAGGGCTTTATTATAATCGGCAGCGGTGCGGCCGCTTTCAGGGGCGCCGGGACAATGACCGCTCTGATCCGCAGCCGTGCGCCTCTTTCAGGCGTCGATCTGGAACTTCTGATGCATTCCGGAGGAGCGGCCGCGCTAGACGGCGGCGAGCGTAGAAAAATATTCGGAGGTGTGGTATAATCATGAAGACGGCTTTCGCAGAAGGACTCGGGCATAAAGCCCTGAACGAAATGCTCCGCGAGGCACACGGCGAGCTTGAAATAAAAGGCTGCCTGGGAGAAAGATTTATTGCAGCCGGAATGTCCGAAGGAAATATCGTCATACACGGAACGCCGGGGAACGCACTGGGCGCCTACCTGAACGGAGCGACATTGACCGTGACGGAGAGCGCGCAGGACGCCGTGGGAGACACGATGAACGCAGGAAGTATCATTGTTCACGGAAACATCGGTGACGCGGCAGGTTACGCTATGCGCGGCGGAAAGATCTACGTTCGCGGGAACGCCGGATACCGTGCGGGAATACATATGAAGGCTTACGGAGATAAGTACCCCGTCATGATCATCGGAGGCAGAACCGGAAGCTTTCTGGGCGAGTACCAGGCAGGCGGACTGATCGCGGTGCTGAACCTGGATGAGCCGGAGAAGAGGATCGTCGGAAATTTCCCTTCTACCGGAATGCACGGCGGAAAAATGTTCCTTCGCTCTTCGTGCGAGGGTATCGTGTTCCCGGAACAGGTCACCACGCGCACCGCTTCGGAGGAAGATATGAAGGAGATCGAGCCGTATCTGCAGGAGTATTTCAGCATATTCGGGATCGATGCCGGAAAAGTGATGTCTGAGACGTTCACGGTCGTCACGCCCGATACTAAAAACCCGTACAGGCAGATGTACGTTGCTAATTAGGAGGAATTTACATGAATTACTCGAATGATGAAGTTGTCCAGTACGCGGCTGAGGAGGACGTTAAGTTCATACGTCTCGCCTTCTGTGATATTTTCGGGAAGCAGAAGAATATTTCCATAATGCCTGACGAACTTCCGCGCGCTTTTGAATACGGTATCGCGTTTGACGCTTCTGCCATAGAGGGGTTCGGAGACGAGGCCAGGAGCGACCTGTTCCTGCACCCGGAGCCGAATACGCTGATGCCTCTCCCCTGGCGTCCCGAAAACGGCCGGGTAGTTCAGATGTTCTCAAATATAACGTGGCCGGACGGAAAACCTTTTTCGTGCGACACGCGCTACCTGCTGAAGAAAGCGATAATTGACGCGCGCAAGGCCGGATACGAGTTTTCGTTCGGTTCAGAGCAGGAGTTCTACCTGTTCAGACTGGGCGACGACGGCAGACCGACTTCCGTGCCGTGCGACGAAGCGGGGTATATGGATATTGCCCCCGAAGACCGCGGTGAAAACGTACGCAGAGAGATCTGCCTCACGCTCGAACAGATGGGGATCAGGCCCGAAAGTTCGCACCACGAGCAGGGCCCCGGGCAGAACGAGGTTGCCTTCCGCTATTCTGATGCGCTTACGGCAGCCGATCACGTGATGATGTTCAGGCGCGTAGTTAAAACGGTCGCTAACAGAAACGGGCTCGCCGCGGATTTCTCTCCGAAGCCTGTGCCGGGCGCTCCGGGCAACGGTTTTCATATCAACATTTCGCTTAAAAAGATCGGCGGTGATCAGTCTGGAACGTTCGGCTCTCCGGACGAGGTCGCGGGAGGAGCGTTCGGCGAAATGATTGCCGGTATTTTAAAGCATATCCGGTCAATGACCGCTTTTCTCAACCCCGATGATGATTCTTACCTGCGCCTGGGGCGCTGCAAGGCTCCGGAGTACGTTTCCTGGTCAGCCGAAAACAGGTCGCAGCTCATACGCATTCCCGCAGCATCCGGAGAATACCGCCGCGCCGAACTTCGATCACCCGACCCGAGCGCTAACCCGTATCTGGCATTCGCACTGATCATTTACGCGGGACTCGACGGGATCGCGAAAAAACTTGTCCTGCCAAGGGCCGAAAATGTGAACCTTTACACTGCCGACAGCGATACGCTGGCACGTTTTGATAAATTGCCCGACTCGTTCCGCGACGCATGCGAACTGGCTTCATCGAGCGACTTCATACGTTCGCACGTACCCGGGGAAATAATTGACATATACTGCGGCCGTTGATTCGCCGCCTTCTTAACGAAAGGGATCAGCCATGAGCCTGAAAGAGCGGATCTACAGCGTGCTCGTCGTTTCCGCGGCTGACAAACCGAATAATGCGCTCGTCTCCATGCTGCCGGAGTCTCATTACGGGCCGGTGCAGGTGGCGACAAGTATCAGCGCTGCCAAAAGGCTCTTCAGCGAGCGCAGTTTTGACTTCGTTATTATCAATTCTCCCCTGCCGGACGACGTGGGAACAAAGTTCGCCGTTGACGCGGGCAGTACCGCGGGCACGGTCGTTCTGCTTATTGTCCGGGCGGAGGACAATAACGATATTCGCGATAAGGTTACCGAGTACGGTGTTTTCACGATCCCGAAGCCTTTGTCGAAGCCTGTCCTTTCCCTTGCCCTGGACTGGATGGCGAGCACCCGTGAGCATCTCAGAAAACTCGAGAAGAAGACTCTTTCCGTCGAGGAGAAAATGGAGGAGATCCGCATCGTTAACCGCGCCAAGTGGCTCCTCATTTCCGAACTTAAAATGAATGAACCGCAGGCTCACCGATATATCGAGAAGCAGGCAATGGACCGCTGCGTGCCTCGCCGCACCGTTGCGGAAGAGATCATACGCATTTACTCGTAATACATACCGCTTCGATTACCGTTCTAAAAATCAGCCCAAAAAAAGATCAGCCGAAAAAAATGCCAAAATTGTGGAAAAGTTCAAAAAAACTGTTTACTTTTCCACAGCCCGGGGATATAATAAAAAATGCGACGGTGCGAAAGGGTCATTTCGCGCATTTGTACTAATGATAAAGCCCGGAGGTGAGCAGCATGAAAAAAATATTCAGTTTTCAGAATATTATATTCGCGGCGATCGCGGTATACCTTGTTTTCATGCTGATCAACCAGCAGAAGACGCTTGACGAGAACAAGCGGCGCAACGACGATATCCGTGCGGAACTTGCTCAGGCGGAGCAGGATCTTGAAGAAGTGATCGAGGAAGAAGCGATCGCAGATACGGATGAATACGTCGAAAAACGGGCTCGCGAAGATCTCGGCTACGTTTACGATGACGAAATAGTATACATCCGTCAGGGTTAGTTTATATTCTTTGCTTTCGCACGTTTGCGAAAGATGATGAAAGCTGCTGCGATAGCAAGTATCACAGCTACCGTCACGACCACCGCTAAAATTATTGACAGCGCCTTTCTCCCCGGATCTTTAGACGTGAAATGGAAGCAGAAACGGCCGCCGGGAGCAGCGTCCCCGTCGGTATACAGTGTCATGATATCGCCGTCGGAAAGGTTGTTGTCACACCACTTGAAATTAAGCTCGACGGAATTACCTCTGAGTCCGAGCACCTTTCTTGGAATGGAGAGCTGCAGAACGTTTCCGCTGACCGAATAATCCGCGTACCCGACAGTTTCCCAGTTCCAGCCTCCGGTGCTGCGCTCGACCGCGAGCCCGCTTTCGGAAGGCGCGACGCGGTTCACGATAAACTCAAAATTCTCCCAGTCGACAGAATTCTTCGTTGCCACAGATGTATCGAGCAGAAGGCGCATCCAGTTTTCACTGTCCGAAGGCGTGATGTCCGAAACGGTCTCGATGTAGAAATAGATATTGTCCCGGTCGTACGATACTTTCGCCGTTTTGAAATCGTTCCTTACGCCGCTGTTCACGTAATGGTAACCTTTCCAGCCGTCCTGGTCGCGGTCGTAGCGATTATTCACATAATGGTTATACGTGACGATCGAAGGGTCGTTCCAGGCTTCGGTACCGCCGTGGATGTCAATGCTCTTCGATTTGGACTGGATCTCGTATGCCGAAGCACCCTTGAAGCGGCGGATGTTGGCAACAAGCTGGTAATAATAGTAGTCTTTCAGGTCTCCGGTCGAAGGCTCGATATCGCGCGAGTTTTCATCGTCGCACTCATCGGGAAAACCGTTCGGGACGTTGCCCCACTCGACGTTCCTGCCCGCGATCCACTCGTTCCAGCCAGTTACGAATACTATTTCGGGGTCAACGGATATCGCGTAGTCCCACTGTTCCTGGAAATTGATGCCGTACAGCTTCGAATTATCCATGCCGGACCAGCATTTGATCTTGTTCCCGCGGTAATTGTATGTATAAAAGTAATCCGGCTGGCGCGAATAGCTGCGTCCCATATTATTCGGTCCGTTCATTGCCGAGCAGAAAAGGTCAACGGAATCAGCGTTCATCGCTATGCCTGCCGTCGTCATCTCCACGCTGCCGTCCTCGTTCTTGTACAGCGCCTGCGGATACATATGCAGCCAGCCCCAGTAGTAGTCGGAATTGTTTCCTCCGAAATACGACGCGTCACCTGCGCGGTACGTAAAGAAATTAGCCAGCTCGAGCTGGTACTGGTCTTCGAGATCGAAGCCGGAACTGTGCGCCATCACGAGAGGCTTCCCTTCCCAGTAGAACCACAGATCCTGGTATTTTCCTTCTTTATAGATCGCCTCGTAGATCTGCGAGACGGACGAGCGCGTATTTCCGGACCAGCCGAACTGCATCATAAACGCGATCTGAGGCGTTTTTATTCCGTCGGCCCTGGCTTCGGACCAGACTTTCAGCAGATTCAGGTATGCGGGCTCCCAGGTGTAGTTTCCGTTCGTGCAGTCGAACAGCACAAAATCCACTCCGGCGTCCGCCAGAAGTTCAGCGTGGTTCCGGAGCACGTAATCGTCCATCTCGGTATAGTATCCGTAAATCGGCTCGTTCCAGAAGTAAGCTCCGGACTGGTTTGTTTTCCAGATCTCGTGGTAATAATCGTTTTTAGCCTCGGGGTACTGCGTAAGAATACTGTTAACGTTGCAAACGTTGTTGCCCTGGAAATTGTAGTGCCAGGTCCAGTAAAAAATACCGACCTTTTTCTCTTTCTGCTTTTCGCTCTGACCTACATCGGAATGGTTCGGAAGCGTCCTGCCTAGCCCGTCGACCGCGGTCCATTGCGTCGGGTCAACGCCCATCTGGGCTATCGCGCTGTCTTCCGGCACGGTCCATTCAGGAGGAGCTGTATTGAGCGGCACGTCGACCTGCTCCGAAATGAAGTCGAACAGTTTTTCGACGGGTGCGTCGGCAACGACTTTTCCTCTGAATGATCCGTACACGTGGTACATATTATCGTACACGCTGACTCCCCTGACCGGAGGCATGTAGCGGTCAACGACTATCTTATTTCCTTTAGTTAGCGTGTATTCGAGCAGATACTCTCCCGCCGGCAGCGACCCGCCCGCCAGATCCGTAAAGTCGATTCCGATGATCTCGTTCGCCGCCCAGTCAGACGCCGTCTTTGAAGCAAGCTTGTTTCCGGCGAGTGAGTATACGACGTTCCTGTCCCAGCGGTAAATGGCCATATCCATCGTGTGCCCGCTTCCGTCCGTCATCATCTCGATGCCGGCAAACACGATCGGTGCCATAACATGTATCTGCATCTCGATCTTATCGCCCTTGTTCATCTCGATAGATATAAGCATATCAGATACTTTATATGTCGGAAATTCGGTGGCTGGTTCCTCAGCGGATGCTTCGCGCACTCCCGTAAAGACGCATACCGTCAGAAGCACCGCTGCCATGAGCAGCGCGCCGATCCTGTAATTGTATGTACGAAGTAAGCTTTCTCTGCGTTTTGAACGATCTGAAACGGTCATAGTATAATCCTCCGAAAAACACATATGCTAACGGCCGATCCGCTTTTTTCTTTGGTAATTATACCACGGCATTCGTGCTTTGAAAAGTAAGCAATGTTTTAGGGTTCTGCTCCAGATTCCGTGAACGATTGATCTGTGCACTCTGCCCTGTCGCTCATTTTTGCCTGCTCTGCCTAATAGCGAAAGCGTTCAGAAGTTTTATTCTGTTCTTGGAATCAGATGAGGCCTTGATATGTGACCTGACATGCCGTCTCGAAGAAAAAGATATCCAGTGTCAACTGAAAACTCAGAGCACTGACACCTTCTTAAAACTCCGGTGGGCGCCGTCTCTAGTCCGGACTCGGTCATTTTTATACAGCAGGCGCTGCTCCCGTCATAGCAAACGAGCAATTTATGAGCATTTGCTATGACCGACGAGAGATTTGGGAGCTGCCGAAAGAGAAAAGGAAGCGCCCAGATACGGTAACGAGTGACAAAGCGGGTATTAACGAATCGATTGTTCACGGAATCAGACGGGAGCCCTGTTTTAGCGTTCTGCTCCCGGGACCGCGGCAGATTCAGGCAGCGGTTTTTCGCGGCCTTTTTTTCGCAAAAAATAAAAAAAGTACTATTGTTTTTTTATATTTTGTGCTATAATACAGTTAACGACAGACAAAATTTAGTCAGGAGGTTTATTATGAACAAATCAGAATTAGTAGCAGCAGTAGCACAGTCCGCAGGACTCACGAAAAAAGACGCAGCAGCAGCAGTTGCCGCCACTTTCGACGCCATCAAAGCAGAGCTCGCTAAAAAAGAGAAAGTTGCCATCATCGGCTTCGGAACCTTTGAGACGAGAAAGCGCCCCGCAAGAACCGGCCGCAATCCTCTCACCGGCGAGAACATCAAGATCGCAGCTTCCTACGCTCCCGCTTTCAAAGCAGGCAAAGCTCTCAAGACCGAGGTTAATAAAAAGAGACGCACCACGAAGAAATGATATGATTCTTCTTTAAGATCCGATCCAAAAAGATAAAAAATCCGATCAGGAGGAAAAACAATGTCTTTCTTAGATAAATTAAAAGGTGCGATCAGGAACGAAAAACCAGCAGACGAAAATACCTTCGTATTCGAGACCATTCCTACGAATATCGAGGATTTCAAGGCGCGCGCAGCGGAATCTTTCAAAAACCCCAACGCCGTCATTGCCCTTACGGTCATTGCGTTCAACATCTTCCCGGTAAACGCCGATCTTGCATACGAAATGCTCGACGTTCTCAAAGGCCCCGTACCGCTTTCCGCTCAGGATAAAGCGCTGATCAGGGATCAGCTCCGGGACAAGGATTATCTCCCCCGCTCATACTTTGCGGGTGCGACTCCGGAGAACAACTACGAGCCTTCCGAACCGTTCACGGTCAGCGTTAAAGCAAACCCTCACAGCAACGATGCCGAAGGTTATTACACCGCCTACATTACTTCCGGCGGCGCAGACAGCCCCCGCCCCATCACCGTACGTCTAAAGGCGTCTACGGGCGAGTGGTTCCTTCATAACCACACCGGTTTCCTCCCCGGGATCCGTGTGCCTGCAAATCAGAACCCCTGGGCATGATCCGGCGGGCTCATTGAAGAACGGACCACGATAACTGTATGGTATTTTACCGCCCCAGTGAAAACTGCGGGCGGTTTTTTACGGGCACTTGAAAAAAAGCCCCTTTTGTGGTATCCTTGCAACATAATAATGGTTTTCCTCGGAGGGAAGAGTTTTGGCCAAAATCGTAGACGGAACGTTATTTATGCACATGCTGGGAGAAGGCGTAAGAACACTTGACGCAAACCGCCAGCTGGTGAACGACCTTAACGTGTTTCCGATACCCGACGGAGATACCGGGGACAATATGTTGTCCACCATCTCCTCTGGTTTTAATGCTGTTGCGGATACGGACGGAGAAACGCTCGAAGAAGTTGCCGCCAAAGCTGCCGAAGGTATGCTGCTGGGGGCAAGGGGTAATTCGGGAGTTATTTTGTCGCGTATCTTTTCGGGCATCGCGTCCGGTTTTTCCGGTAATGCCACAGCCGGCACAAAGGAGCTTGGAAAAGCGTTCGAGTGCGGAGTGAAGGAAGCGTACAATGCCGTGTCGGAGCCTGTCGAAGGAACGATGCTCACTGTCATACGCGAATCCGTAGAACGCGCAAACGCAGAAGCTGTTGACGACGACACACCTGAAGAATATTTTGACATCATACTCGACGAAGTTAAAAAATCGCTCAAACGCACGCCGGAGCTGCTCTCGGTGCTGAAAGAAGCGGGAGTCGTTGACAGCGGCGGCGCCGGACTTATGTATATCGTTGAAGGTATGGTCAAAGCTCTGCGCGGCGAATATCTCGCAAACGAGATGCCCGGTCAGCACGCGTTTTCCGACGACGGCGATAATTCCCGCAAAAATCTTCCCGATCTTTCCCTGTTCACTGAAGACAGCGAACTGCTTTTCGGTTACTGCACCGAGTTCCTTTTAAGGCTTCAGCGTTCAAAAGTCGATATAGAGAATTTCGACATAAGACCTTTTTCGGACTTTCTCAACGACGTAGGCGAGTCGGTCGTATGCTTTAAAGAAGGCAGCATAATCAAAGTTCACGTGCATACTCCGAAGCCGGGCGATATACTTAATTTTGCGCAGCGTTTCGGAGAGTTTCTGACGCTGAAGATCGAAAATATGACGCTTCAGCATAACGAAAACACTCCCGGTGCCGAGAAGGTCAGCGGGAGCAGCGAGGCAGATATCGCGGGACAGGAGAATGAAGAATTTGCATTAAGGATGAGGCCGCATAAGAAATTTGCCACCGTCGCCGTTGCCGCCGGAGAAGGAATGAAAGAAACGTTCCTGACGCTCGGCGTTGACGCGGTGATAGACGGCGGGCAGAGCATGAACCCGTCGGCGGCAGATTTCCTGAAAGCATTCAAATCGATCGACGCAGAATATATCCTCGTATTCCCGAACAACGGAAATATTATTCTTACTGCCGAGCAGGCAGGCGCGCTTTATACAGGAGCGCAGATCTGCGTTATAAAAACGAAAACGATCGGAGCCGGTTATTCGGCTCTGTCGATGCTTGACGTTTCCTCCGGCGATCCGGATGAGATCGTGGCAATGGCAGAGCAGATAGGCGCCGAAGCGGTCACCGCACACGTTGCCCCAGCGAGCAGAGACGCGGTAATCGACGGTGTCTGCGTAAAGAAAGACGACTTCATCGGCTTCACAGAAGAGCAGGTATACGTTGACGACCCTGACAGAGAAGAAGCCGCGTTCAAACTCTGCAAAGCGCTTGACGCCGGAGATATGGACGTCATCCTGATAATCGGCGGAGCAAACGCGGATGCTGAGAAAGCGGAAGAACTGAGGTCAAGGCTCGAATCCGAATTCAAACGCACCGAATTTATATACATTGACGGCGGACAGCCCGTCTACGACTACATACTTATTTTCGAGTAATTAAAAACGGAGGAAAATCAAATGCTTATTCTTTACACCGACACCGATACCGACATAACGCCGAAGACCGCGGCTCAGTACGGATACAAACTTATCAGCATGCCGTACACATCTGACGGAGTTACAGTTTATCCCTACGAAGATTCCGAGGATCTCGATATTCATGCGTTTTACGATACGCTGCGCGCAGGAGCTCTCCCCACCACGAGCGCCATCAGCGAAGCTAAATATGAGCAGTATTTTGAGCCGGAATTTGCCGCGGGCAACGATATTCTCTACGTTCACTTCTCGCGGGCAATGACCGTGACGTTCGACGCTATGGATAAAGCTGTCGCGCGCCTTAAGGAAAAATACCCCGGGCGCAAATTCTACTCTATCGACACCAAAGGCATCACGACCTGCAGCCTCGGCATCTGCCTCGAGATCGGCGATATGTACAAAGCCGGAAAGACCGCTGAAGAGATCGTCGCATGGGCAGAAAAAGAAGTGCTTCACTTCGGCACATATTTTATTGCCGACGACCTTAAATTCTTCCGCCGTTCCGGACGCGTAAGCGGACTGAAGGCTACGATGGGCACGCTCCTGGGCGTAAGACCGCTGATCTACATGAACGGCGAAGGCAAGATGGTCAGCCTCGATTCGATCAGAGGAAGACGCAAAGCGCTTGAACGCCTTGCAGGCCTCATCGAAGAGCGCGGAGAAGACGTTGAAGCACACCGCGTTGTTATCGGCCACACCGACTCGCCCGACCTCGTCGAAGAACTGCGCGAGATATTGACCGAGCGCTACGGAGATAAATTCAGGATCGTTGTCGAGGCGACAAACCCCACCGCAGGCAGCCATTGCGGACCTAACGCCGTAGGTCTCTGCTTCCACGTTCGCGAGAGATGATCCGGAGGCGCGGTCAATGATCAGAATAGTCCCTGTTACTACAAAGCGCCAGCAAAAAGCGTTCATTGATTTTCCGCTTAAACTGTACGCCGGAAATGACTGCTTCGTCCCTCCCCTTTACGGCGACGAGAAAAAGATCTTCGGCAGCAGGAACGCATACCACGACACGTGCGAAAGTTCCTTCTTCCTGGCGTATGACGAGGGCGGAAACGTAGTGGGACGTATTTCCGGCATCATTCAGCGCTCGTCAAACGAAAAGCTGAACGAAAGACGCGCAAGATTTACGCGGTTCGACGCAAAAGACGATCCCGAGATCGCCGGAAAACTGTTTGCCGCCGTCGAAAGCTGGGCAATCGAGCGCGGAATGGATACCGTCTGCGGCCCCCTCGGGTACTCAGACCTCGAGCGCGAAGGACTGCTGGTAGAAGGGTTCGACCAGTTGTCCACGTTCGAAGAGCAGTACAATTTCGATTACTACGGCAGGCTGATCGAAGGCCTCGGATATAAAAAAGAAGTTGACTGGACCGAAAGCAAACTCTATCTGCCGGATGACGGTGCTTCTCCGGTTAATGGCGAGAGCGGAGACGAAAAGGATTCTGTAGATAAAATGGCGGAATTCGTTATGAAGCGGTATAACCTTCATTTCGGACCCGCGGACAGCGTCAATGATTTCCTCCGCCGCTACGCCGATTCTTTCTTCGAACTGCTCGACGAGAGCTACGACGGTCTTTACGGCACCGTTCCGTTCACGGACAATATGAAGAAGATGCTCATCGCAAACTTCAAGCTCATTATTGACCTCAGGCACGTAATGGTGATACTCAACGAAAAGGACGAACTGATCTGCCTCGCCCTGTGCTTCCCCTCCATCGCGCGCGCCGTGCAGCCGTCCAAAGGCAAATTGACGCCCGCAGCCCTCGTCAGACTGCTCAGATCGATAAAAAAGCCTGACGTACTTGACCTCGGGCTCGTCGCCGTGCGGCCGGACTTCCTGAACCGCGGCGTACCCGCCATAATGTGTTCGGAACTCATGAAGATGATGCGCACGGACGGGATAAAATATTGTGAAACCAACCTTAATCTGGAAGATAATTTCGCTATCCAGAACCTCTGGAAGCGGTTCCGGTCTGTACAGCATAAACGCCGCAGATCGTACGTCAAATCACTGAAAGCTGGGGATAAAAATGATTAAGCTTATCATTGATACTGCCGGTGGCGACAACAGCCCCGCGGCACCCGTAGAAGCTGCCGTACAGGCGCTTAAGAAGAACGAGGAACTGTATATAATTTTCACCGGAAACGAAGCCGATATCCGCTCCGAACTGGCGAAATACGATCCTGTCGATACTGACAGGTACGAGATCGTACACGCGCCGGATGTCATAACCGGAGACGACAAACCCACCGAAGCAATCAGGCTGAAGCCCGAAAGTTCGATGATGAAGGGCATAAAACTCCTGCGCACCGGTGAAGATATTGACGGAATGGTATCCACGGGAGCCACCGGAGCGCTCGTTGCCGCCGCCACTGTGCGCATCGGTCGTATTCCTGGAGTCATCCGACCTGTTTTTTGCCCGATAATTCCGGACGTAAACGGAGGAGTGTGCGGCATAAGCGACAGCGGCGCGAACATCAAATGCACGCCCGACCAGCTTCTGCAGTTTGCCGCGATGGGAAAGCTCTACCTGAAGGCAGTGTTCGGGATCGACAATCCGCGCATCGCGCTCCTCAACATAGGCACGGAGGCCGAAAAGGGAGACAGCGTGCACAAGGACGCGTATAAGCTGCTTTCGAAAGTTTACGGCGACAGCTTCGTGGGAAATATGGAGGGCCGCGACCTGCTCTCCGGTAATTACCAGCTCATAATAGCGGACGGTTTTTCGGGCAATATCCTGGTAAAGACCATGGAGGGCACCGCGCTTGAGCTGATGAAGCTTCTTAAGAAAAAGATATATTCGAAGACGCGCTACAAGGTCGGGGCAATGCTGATGAAGTCTATGTTCGACGAGATCAAAGGTTTTATGAACTACCAGAATTACGGCGGCAGCGTGCTTCTCGGCACCGAGAAGATCATCGTCAAAGGCCACGGCAGCAGCAATGCTCTTTCGATCGAAAAGTGCATCGAGCAGGCTCTTACGATGCGCCGCTATAATCTGAACGCTCAGATCGAGCAGGAGATCGCGGGCATTCAGGAATACATGGGAGTATACACCGGAGAAGATCACACGAGCATCTGACCGAATCTGCCCGGCCTGTAATAATACGAAAATAATAATAAAACAGATACATATCAGCTAAATATCAGCCCACGGCGGCTAACGATATAAAGGAGGAAAAGTATGTTCGAAAAAGTAAAAGATTTGCTCATCAAGCAGCTCAGGCTCAAGACGGTCGAGATCAAACCGGAGTCAAAGATCAAGGAAGACCTTGGCGCGGATTCGCTGGACGTACTTCAGATGCTCATCACGCTTGAGGAAGATTACGGGATCGTTATCCCCGATGAAAAGCTTGCCGAATTCGTCACCGTTTCCGACATCGTAGATTACTGCGAAAAACACGTTAAATAATCAGCTGCAAAAAACGGACCGCGCAGCCTGTAAAAGCCGCGCGGTTCCGGTCAGTTCTCTTTCTGCAGCCCGCCGCTGCTTTTATTCTATACCGGTCCGCTTCCCTTTTCCCTCTCCAGCCGGAACTCAACGGCGCGCTTCAGGTAGTCAAGATATTCAGGATCCTGGCTCATTTCTTTTCCCGGGGCGTCGGACAGCTTCGCCACGGGACGTCCGTTTACGTACTGAAGTTTTATTACTATATTCAGCGGCTCGGCACCGGTGTCGTTCGTAACGAACGTGCCGATGCCAAACGAAACTTTTGCTTTGTCCTTAAAGTGATCGTATAATTCCTGTGCTCTGTCGAAATCGAGGCTGTCGCTGAACAGCAGAAGTTTCGTGCGAGGGTCAACGCCGTATTTTTTGTAGTGGGCAATTATTTTTTCGCCCCATTCGTACGGGTCGCCGGAATCGTGGCGGACGCCTGTGTAGTTGTTGACCATCGCCCTGTTGAAATCCTTCAGGAACAGATCGGTGGTAACTGTATCGGTAAGCGCCGTGCCGTTGTCCCCCCTGTAATAATCGTACCAGTCCTCCATCGCGTGGTGGTTCGTGTACGCGAGCGGTATCGAATCTATCCCCTGGTACATCTGCACGAATTCGTGCGCGTACGTTCCGACAGGCGTGAGGCCGAATTTCCACGCGAGGTATACGTTCGACGTTCCTGCCATATTATGGTTCACAAGTCTGTCCCTGAATTCGAGCACGACGTGTTCCATCCACTCTCTCGAAAGTCTCCTTCGGCAGCCGAATTCCGCGAACTTAAATGTGTATTTTCCGCTGTTGAAGTCCCTGATCTTCTGCTCCAGTCTGTCGCTCGCACCCTTCAGCAGAGAGGCGTAATCGTATCTGAACCTGAAATACACTTCGTTCACTATTTCGAGCAGATATATCTCGAAAAGCGTGGCAATGTAGAGTGGTCCGGTTATGTTGATGATCAGTTCACCTTCCGGCGTCAGGTCGGTTTCAACGTAGTTTTTTAGCGGTCTCCACAGTCTCAGAAATTCAACGTATGACGGCTTCATGAATCTGATGGAGCGCATGTAGTCAAGTTCCTCGTCGCTGAACGTGAGGCTGCAAAGGTGGTCGATCTGCGCGTTTATCTCGTCAAACATTTCGCGCGTGAATACGACGCCTTTGTTTCTGCATTTGAAGCAGTATTCTCCGGTAAGTTCCGGGTGGTGCGTGAGCATCACGGCCTGCATGTTGAATTTGTAGAGGTCAATATCCAGCAGCGATCTTACGATCGGTTCAAGTTTCATCTGCGTACGTCTCTCTTTCTTTTATTTGTTTGTTTATATCGGTCAATTTCGCTGATCCGCGCCCGGACAATCGCGCATCCTGCCTCCGGCCAGGTCAGAGGCTCGCCGTAACGTCGTTGCCCTCCGCTGCCGCCACGGCCTCTCTGAGGGCCCTGAAGCGCCCTTTCAGAGCCGAAGGGGAATATTGCCTCCAGCTGGCCGAATCGCCCGAAATGAGCCATTCTCGCATCTGTGAGGCGGAAATATCCACCGTCTTGGGCAGATACAGTTCGGAGACGTTCTCTTCGCACCCGTCGAACCAGCCCAGCCTGCGCTCTTCCCTGCCTGAAACGAGCAAATCAGGAGCATCGCCGAGCGCCTCTCTCGCCTTTGACAGCACGTAGCGGCCCCAGGCAGGAACGTTGCCCACACCGATATCCGGAAGGGGCGCTATAATCAGCCTTCCGCGGTCCGCGGACGCTCCGAACACCGCCAGGATCATATCGCGCCTCTGCTCGTACGAAAGCGGGTTTTTCTCGGTGCCCGATTCCTGTGACGAACCGATGAGGATAAGTACTTTCGAGCATAGTTTCAGCGCGGTACGGACGATCTGTTCGTGCCCTTTGTGGAAGATCTGGAAGCGGCCCACTATCAGGCCTCGTTCGTACGGTTTCAATTTAAACCTCCGTTCAGGCGCATTCTGGTGCGTTCATGCACGTTCAGGCGCGTTCGGGCAGCCCTGATTCGTACCTCTCGATCGGGGCGCGTTTAAATGCGCTGTTTTTTATTTTAGATTCGATGTTTTCCTTCACTTCTGAGTCCGTCTCGCCTGTGCGCAGATATCTGTCGAGCTGTGCGTACGTGAACCCGAAGGCGTCCTCGTCTGTGCGGCCGCAGAGTCCGTCCGATGGTGCTTTAACGACAAGCTCGCGCGGGATCTCGGGCATTGTCAGTCCGATCGCCACGACCTCGGACGCGGTCAGGCGCGCGAGAGGAGAAAAGTCTCCCACTGCATCGCCCCACTTGGTCTCCCAGCCGATCATTGTCTCCGAAAGATTGCAGGTGTTCGCGACGCGGCCGTCCATTGACTGCGACAGAGCGTAGAGCGTTGTCATGCGGATCCTGGGGGGCAGATTGCTGCGCGTCTGCTTTGATGCCATGACCGGTTCTGCACCGGTGAGTTCCGCCTTGTCAAGCGATGAGAGCACGCCCGAAGTTGCGGCGGAGACATTGACGGTATACCCTCTGATCCCGAGCGCGGCAATTACTTTTCGCGAGTCGTCAATATCCGGCTGTATTCCGTCCGGCATCATCACTCCGACTACGCGCTCCTGCCCCAGCGCCCGTGCGCACAGTGCGGCGACAACGGTCGAGTCCTTTCCGCCTGATATTCCGATCACCGCGGGAGAATCCGGGCCGTTCTTCGCAAACCACTCTTTTATCCATTGAACCGCCCCTTCGCGCTGCGCCTCCGGGTCAAAAATGTAGTCGAGCTCGTACCCCTGTTCCGCGACGTCTTTGGCATTCCCGCCGCATTCCGCCGCCTCGCTCTTAACCTGGCAGCTTTCCTGGCCGCATTCGTTTATCACATCTATCTGGCAGCTTTTCATCGTCATCAGCGCGGCATTGTGAAGCTCGGGCGTAACTCCGGCGCAGCACGAGGCATCAACTTTTATGATCGAATTCGGGAAAGCGGCGCGCAGCAGAAGCACATTCGAAACGACGCAGATATCGGTGCAGAGTCCGATCACTTCGAACTCGAGTTCGTCCGCCTTCACATCCGAAAACTGGTTGCGAAGCATATTCACTGTGTCGAGCGAACCGAACGTATATTTAGAGACAACTTCGCACTTCCCGCTCTCGTCAAGCGCCTTTCGCACCGCCTTGTTAACTCTGTGGCCTTCCGAATTTGCGAAGCAGTGCGGCACGGGCAATTTCCTGCCCTCCAGCGTTTCGGCATAGTTTCCGGGGTAGTGCGTGTCGAGCGTGGCAATTATTCTGTCACCGTCGAAGTTTCTTATCTTTTCCGCCACCGCAGGAACGACCGCCTGCGCTTCAGCCGTGCCAAGCGAGCCGTCAATGAAATCGTTCTGCATATCTATCACGAACAGGATCTTCTTCATAATTGTAACCCTCCCAAACCGGTGCGAGCCGGGAAATAAACATTTTTATTATACCACCGGAAAAGCAAAAATTGAACCGGGATAATCGTCCGGTCCGAAAGAAAATTACATAAAAAAAGACCTGCATTTCTGCAGATCCTTTATGACCCCTACGAGAATCGAACTCGTGTCGCCGCCGTGAAAGGGCGATGTCTTAACCTCTTGACCAAGGGGCCATGGTAGCGGCGGTGAGATTTGAACTTACGACCTGCCGGGTATGAACCGGATGCTCTGGCCAACTGA
>JAGADO010000062.1 GCA_017613535.1 Clostridia bacterium
CATAGCGGCGTCAACTTTGTCTATCTCGGAAATCTCCATAAGAGCGCCGGTAGGACAAACGGTTACGCACTGTCCGCAAAGGATACAGGGAGAATCTGCGAAAGAACGGTTTTCAGCAGGGCCGACGATGGTATTGAATCCGCGGTTCTCAAAACCGAGGATACCGAGGCCGTGAGCGTTCTTGCATCTTTCAATACATCTGCCGCAGAGAACGCACTTGGAGGTATCTCTCATAATAGAGGGAGTTAGTCTGTCTACCGTAACGGGAGTCTTTTCTCCTTCAAACATACCTTCTCTAGCTCCGGTAAGGTTTGCAACGTGAAGGAGTTCACATTTGCCGTTTTTGTCGCACTGCTGACAATTCTTATTGTGATTGGAAAGGAGAAGTTCAACGGAAGCTCTGCGAGCAGCAACAGCCTTAGGAGTGGAAATCTTAATTTCCATACCTTCGGAAACCGGGTAAACGCAGGAAGCAACGAGTCCTCTTGCGCCGGTAGCTTCTACGAGGCAGACGCGGCAGGAGCCCTGGGAACATTCGCCATGATTGAAGGAACAAAGAGAAGGAATTTCAAATCCGCATGACTTTGCAGCTTCAAGTATCGTAAGGCCTTCTTCAACCTGATAAGGAATGCCTTCAATTTTAATATTCACTTTTGCCATTATATTTATTCCTCCTATCAGTCCTTATAAATAGCTTTAAACTTACAAGTTGCAAGACAAGATCCGCACTTTACACACTTGGAGGAATCGATTTCCATAGCGGCAAGCTTCTTGCCCGGAGCAACATAATCGGTTCTTGTGATCGCATTGGTAGGACAAGCCTTAGCGCACATTCCGCAGCCTACGCACTTATCTTTTTCGATAACGTACTGCATGAGGTTCTTACAAACTTTAGCGGGACATTTCTTTTCATTGATATGAGCGAGATATTCGTTGCGGAAATGCTTTATAGTTGACAGAACGGGGTTAGCCGCTGTTTGACCGAGAGCGCAGAGAGAATTGGATTTAAGAGTATCAGCGATCTCTTCGAGCTCATCGAGGTCCTTCATCGTTCCGTTACCGGCAGTGATCCTGTTAAGTATCTCAAGCATTCTCTTTGTGCCTATACGGCAGGGAGAACACTTTCCGCAGGATTCGTCAACGGTAAATTCAAGGAAGAACTTTGCAAGGTCGACCATACAGGTGTCCTCGTCCATGACGATAAGTCCGCCGGAACCCATCATCGAACCGATCTTGATGAGGTTGTCGTAGTCGATCGGGGTGTCGATAAGCGAAGCGGGGATACAGCCGCCGGAAGGACCGCCGGTCTGAGCAGCTTTGAACTTCTTACCGTTCGGAACGCCTCCGCCGATCTCCTCAACGATCTCGCGAAGCGTCGTGCCCATCGGGATCTCGACGAGTCCGGTATTGGTGATCTTACCGCCGAGCGCGAAGACCTTCGTACCCTTGGAAGTCTCGGTTCCCATCGAAGCGAACCATTCCGGACCTTTCAGGATGATCTGAGGAATGTTGGCGTAAGTCTCGACGTTATTGATGATCGTGGGTTTGCCGAACAGGCCCTTGACTGCCGGGAACGGAGGTCTCGGTCTGGGCTCGCCACGATGTCCCTCGATGGACGTCATAAGAGCTGTCTCTTCGCCGCAAACGAAAGCGCCTGCGCCAAGTCTGAGCTCGATATCGAACGAGAAGTCAGTACCGAGAATATTCTTACCGAGGAGGCCGTACTCTTTCGCCTGCTTAATAGCGACCTCAAGTCTCTTAACGGCTATCGGGTATTCGGCACGGACGTAAATGTAACCCTGGTCGGAACCGATAGCATAACCTGCGATAGCCATTGCCTCAAGCACGACGTGCGGGTCGCCTTCAAGTACCGATCTGTCCATGAACGCGCCGGGGTCGCCCTCGTCAGCGTTGCAGCAGACGTACTTCTTATCCGAAACGCTCTTGCGCGCGAAATCCCATTTCCTTCCGGTCGGGAAACCTGCGCCGCCGCGGCCTCTCAAGCCGGACTTGAGCATAATGTCAATAACTTCCTCGGGCGTCATCGTGGTGATGACCCTGCCTAGAGCTTCGTAACCGTCAACGGCGATATACTCGTCAATGTTCTCGGGATTTATCTTACCGCAGTTCCTGAGCGCGATCCTGAGCTGCTTCTTGAAGAAATCGGTGTTCTCGGCATCGGCCGCTGCCTTATTCTCCTCGTCGCCTGTCTCAAGCAGACGCTTAACGATGCGGCCCTTGAGCAGATGCTCGGTAACGATCTCCGCCACATCATCTTTCTTAACTCTGCAGTACATCGACCCCTCGGGATAAACCACGACGATGGGGCCCTCGGCGCAGAGGCCGAAGCAGCCTGTCTTAACGACTTTCACTTCATTCTCGAGACCGTTCGCCTTAAGCTGAGCTTCAAACTCATCAAAAAGTCCCGCCGATCCTGAAGCGGTACATCCCGTACCGGAGCAAACCAATACGTGAGATCTGAAAATTTGCATGTCTTTCCCTCCAGTTTATTGAGCAACTGCTCCGATGGTAAATTCGTTGACAACGTGACCGTTTACAAGATGCTCAGCAACGACTCTCGCCGCTTTTTCCGCATTCATCTTTACGTAAGTCACTTTATTTCCGTCTTTATCGATGATCTCCACGATCGGCTCAAGCCTGCACAGGCCCATGCAGCCGGTCATAGTTACCTGGACGTTCTTGATGTTCCTTTTGCTGACTTCCTCAACAAAAGTATTCATTACCGGTCTCGCACCGGCGGCAATACCACACGTAGCCATTCCTACGACTACTCTCGTATCGTCCGCGCCGTCCCTGAGTGTCATATCGTTTTTAACTTTTGCTTTAAGAGCTCTGAGCTCCTCAAGTGATTTCATCTAACACACCTCCGAATATATTTGAAACACCCTCATTTATGTACTCTTTGATCCACTGCACGATCTCAAAATCATTGATCGGAGCGCCGTCCAGCTGCTCCTTTACCTCATCCGTATCTAGCACGAACTCGGAGCCGTTTGCCCGGAATGTGACAATGTAATGCATCTCAGGGCACTCATATATCAGCATTCCTACCGTTTCCCCCATATCGCCGAGCGGAAGCCGGTCAATATTATCGATGACGAAACTGCCCCTAAGCGAAGTGCCTCTGCCAAGTTCCGATTCGATTTTGAAATCCCCGCCTGTCTGCTCGCATGCGAGCTTGAAGAACGGAATCCCCATACCCACCTTCCGCTCAGTGCGGCTCGTCGTGAACGGGTCCTCGACACGGGAAAGCATCTCGGGACTCATTCCTTTTCCGTCATCGTCGATGCGAAGCGTCAGAATGCCGCCGGCGGCTTCGAGCGAGATCTTCAGGAGAGTCGCACCTGCCGAAATCGAGTTCTCGGCAAGGTCGTGAATATGCAGTGAAATGTCTCTCAGCATCTTGATCAGTATTTTGCAAGAATGCCGGGGATCTGATCCGGAACAAGACGTCCGTAGCAGTCGTCATTTATCATTATAACGGGAGCGAGACCGCAGGCGCCTACGCAGCGGCATGCATCGAGCGAGAACTTACCGTCCTCCGTGCAATCGCCAACGTCAAGTTTCAGTTCCTGCTTAAGTCTTTCAAGAACACCCTCCGCGCCTTTAACATAGCATGCTGTTCCAAGGCAGACGTTGATCTTATTCTGTCCCTTCGGTTTGAGCGAGAACTGAGCATAAAAAGTGACTACCCCGTAGATCTCCGCAAGCGGTATACCGGTATTATCGGCAACGAACTGCTGTACTTCGATCGGAAGGTAGCCGTAGATCTCCTGAGCCTCATGTAGAATCCTAATGAGGGAACCCGGATTATCCTTTTCGGCTTCAATTACCGCAAGGAGTTTCCTGCTCTTCTCATCAGAGCAGTTTCCGCAATCAACACCCATTTGAATAAACCTCCTAATTGTTTTATAAAATGCATCACGCACTCAAAATATTATATCATTTTTCTTTAGTGTGTTCAATAGCAATTTTTTGTTTTTGACCCGTTTTTCGCGTTAAATATGGCTCAAAAACGGCGCGCTGTAAACCTTCGTTATCACAGCTTGTATGTGAATACGGCGCCCTCTCCGAGTTCGGTGAATTTGAGGGAATCAAGCCTGAGTTTACGGTCGTTCACGTAAACTTCTCCCGCCCTTCCGTATGGCACATAAATATAAAAACAGGTGCCGGCGTGAGCGTCTGATGTAATTATCAGCGTATCGGAAAAATACAGGTCAGAAGTGTTCGCGCAGCCGCAGTAAATATTTTCGTCAGTCCACAGGAGCGCAGGAAATTCGGGCATCTACTTAACAAGTACAGGAAAGGCAGAATGAGGTTTGATACCGATCGAAACGTAAGCCCTTCCGGAAGCGATGAGCTTGCCCGAGAGCATATCGACGAATATTGACGGTTCGGTCACCTTAAGCATGCGCTGCTCTTCAAAATCGTCGAAATTATACAGAACGTGGATCTCTGTTTTAACTGATTTGTCAGGTATCTGGGCAACGGTGTGAGTGCAGTACGGATATTCCCAGAAATCGACGGGACGCGACACGATCCCGCACGGCGGCAATATTCCGGATATCAGAGACGATACCTGTTTCGGATAACGGTCCGACCTGCCTCCTAGCACGATCGCACCGCCGGAAAACGCGGCGGCAATTAAAGAAAGCATCGCTTCCTCTTCCGAAAATGCGTTGTCAGGGCCGTCCTCCGCACCGTAAAACGTTCCGCCGAGTGAAAAAGTTCTAAAAAGAGACGCATTGTAGAACGACCTGTAGATCATGCTGAGCACTGCAGAAATATTATGATCATCGGAGATCACTACCCCGTCGAGCACGCCTGCACATTCGCCGGCCGGCCCGTCACCGAGAAGAAAAACATTGTCGCCCGCTGCCCTTCTGATCCCTTTAAGCAGATTCCTGAGAAGCGCGACGGAATAATCTTTCTGATAGATCACGCGTGAAAAACGATCGTCATCTCTCACTAAAAGTGCATCGAGGCGGTCAAGTTTTACGGCTCTGACGCCCCATTGTCCCGCGATAGTTTTAATGAAACCGTACGTCTCTGTCTGGACGTCCTGCGAGGCCGGGTTCATCGGATAAATATTTGAAAAAGACGGAACGGGATTTCTGTCGCTGTAAAGCCTGTAACTGTAATCCTTGAAATGGACAGAATCTTCCGAAATAAGTGCGGGAGAATAGCTTATTCCCGTGCCGAAACCGTTTTCCGAATTTTGCTCTGCGACAGCATTGATACCGTCGGGGAAAATGCTCGCGTCAGCCGAAAGTTCGCACGAAAAATCTCCGCCTGTCTGCCATCCGCCGTCAATTATCATGAACTTTCTTACGAGTCCCGTGCCGTCAGATCCGGCGGCGCGCGTCAATTCATAAAGCCCGTCAGGGACAGCCGGCGTATCCGGATCACAGGGAGCAGCCCCTGGCATGCCGCGATTTGCTGACCAGCATACGGTTTCGGGCTTCGGAGCTTTGATCTTCTGCTTCTGCGCGATCGATTCCGCGACACTTTCCAGAAAAAGAGTCGCGCAGACCGTATCGTTGATCATGATGCTCTCAAGTCTCATGATCGTGCCGGCGGATATTGTCCTGCTCTCGAGGTCGTACACTGCTGTAACGCAGCCGGGCGAATAAGTGAAATACGTGAAAAACCGTTCAAATGACGTGAAGCCGAGATTCAGGAAAAAGAATTTTCCTTCCGTCTCCGTATCGCAGTTTGCCGCCATAAAAACATCTCTCGAAAAAGGCACGGCGACGTCCGCGGACAATATCCCGGCTTTCGATCTGCCCGTCGATCCGTTGTCAAAAACATACGCGCCTCTAACGTCAAATCTGATCGATAGTTCTATTTTTTTCAGGGCAATATCGCGTGTGGGCTGGATAAATATAACGTATTCCCCGTCGTACGACGTCTCGCGGATGTCAACGACAGTATCCATGAGCATATACGCGTCGGAAAAGCGCGAAATATCGCTCACGGCAGACTGTGATTGACCGTTAGATTTTGTGACCCTGATCTCTATATCCATAAATCGATTATTCAAGCCCGAAAAACGCGAGAATCTTCCTGATAAGCCTCACGAACCAGTTTGCCCGCTCCATGCTCTCGGCAGTCCTCAGTTCGACTCTGCCAAGCTCCACATCGTCAAGAAAATATGAGACGTATCCGCACTTAATGCCTTCTTCGATCGGCGCTTTGAGCTCCTCATCAAGCACGATAGATGTTTTTACCTTCTCGACGTCGGTCACATTAAGAAGCACGTACAGATCCGAAGCTGTTTCCGTCCTGATCTTCTTATTCTTGCCCTCGGTTATACTTACTTTTTTAACGAACGTACCGACAGAGCAAAGCTTTGCATACGTGAAGTTCGAAAGGCTGTACTCGGCAAGTTTTCTGACTTTCGCCGCCCTTGCGTTCTCGTCTTCTTCGCCTAAAATAACGCTCACGACGCGCTTTTCGTCCTTCGCAGCGGTGCATGCGATCGAATAATTATCCTGTTTTGAATAGCCCAGCATGGAACCGTCAGAGCCCTCGTAAAACTTTCTGCGGTTAAGCGGATTTGAACTGACCATTTCGGTCTCGCCCTGGCCGGTAGATTCGTGCTTGAACATACCGTAAGTGAGGTTCAGATAGCTGAGGCACGCGGGATGGCGGCCGACAAGTTCTGCCATAATCAGGGCCATGTCTTCGGCGCATGTGTACTGGTCCGTATTGATTCCGGTCGAGTCGGTGAACAATGTATTTTTGAGCTTCATCGTGAGCGCTTTCGTGTTCATCAAAGCCACGAACTGCTCCTCGTTGCCGCCAATGAATTCAGCCAATGCACACGCCGCATCCTGAGCGCCGTTGATGCACACAGCCTCGATCGCCTGCTCGACACGGATCGTCTCCTTCTTTCCGTTGTCAAGGTAAACGCGCACTTTTCCGACGGACACTTCCTGCGCGTGCTTCGTGACCGGGAAAGTCGTTGTCAGTGATATCTCGCCCGAATCGATCTTCTCGAAAACGATCAGAAGCGTCATAAGCTTGACCAGGTTTCCGACGACGACTCTCTCCGTGCCGTTGCCCGAAATGATGAGCTGGCCGGATACCGTATCTGCGCTGGCGTACTTCTCGTCAGTGAACTCGGGGATACTTGCTGCCTTATATATCTTCATCGCTTCGTCTCTGTCGAAATCGGCGAAGACCGAGCCGCATATAAGCGAATATGTACACAGAAACGCGAGCAGGACCGCGATCGACCGCATCCAGAATGCTTTCTTAGATTTCGTTTTTTTCAAGTGGCAGCACCCCCTGATATCTCCTGTGTTTTACGCACGGATCACTCATAAATATACGCTGTTTTAGCCCAGTTTTCGGACTCTTCCGTGATCGGCTTCGAACTGTAAAGTATGCACAGTTCCTGACCTGTCTTTACTTCTTCGTCACATTTTACGATCAGCTTAACTCCGGCGTTAGGATCGAACGGATCGGTTTTAACTGCTCTGCCCGCACCGAGAGTAAATGCAGCCATACCTATACGGTACGCGTCTGCTTTAACGATATGACCGTCTTTTTCGGCTCTCACGGTTTTAGAATACGCAGGAATTCCGAATATTTTATCCGGATCTTTGCACACCTCCGGATCTCCTCCTTCGGCAGCGATCATTTCGGCGAACTTCTTAAGGGCGCTTCCGTCATCGATCGATTTCTGCGCCATCTTTTCTGCTTCCCCGAAACTGATGCCGAGACCCAGCCCGATCATCTTTCCTGCAAGATGTATGCAGTGTTCTTTAAGATCCTGACTGCCTCCGCCTTTCAGCACATCGATCGATTCTTTAACTTCGATCGAATTTCCGATGCACATTCCGAGCGGTATCTCCATCGTGTTGAGCACCGCGACAGTCTTCCGCCCGACTTCTTCGCCTATTCCGCACATCGTATCGGCAAGTTTCTGCGCTTCTTCTTTCGTTTTCATGAACGCGCCTGAGCCGTATTTTACGTCAAGCACGATTGCATCAGCACCTGCGGCGATCTTTTTGCTCATGATGCTTGCGGCGATAAGCGGAATCGATTCGATAGTTCCCGTCACGTCTCTCAAAGCGTAAAGCTTCTTATCCGCGGGGGCAAGTTCGGACGTCTGACCGGCAATGCATATTCCGGTGCGGTTAACGATCTCAACCATTTTATCGACCGGGATCGACGTTGACAATCCCGGTATCGATTCGAGTTTGTCGATCGTCCCGCCCGTAAAACCGAGCGCTCTGCCTGACATCTTTGCCACCGGCACTCCGCACGCCGCAGTGACAGGGGCAACGATCATCGACGTCTTGTCGCCGATGCCTCCGGTGGAATGCTTGTCGACCTTCACTCCTTTAATGCCGCTGAGATCGACCTGCTCGCCCGATTCAGCCATCGCAAGCGTGAGCGCCGCAGTCTCCTTATAATCCATCCCCCTGAAGAAGATGCTCATCATAAGCGCGGCAGCCTGGTCGTCCTGGATCTTTCCGGCCGTGTATGCATCGATAAAAAAGCGTATTTCTTCCGCGCTGAGCGTTCCGCCGTCGCGTTTTTTGATTATAATATCAACTGCGCGCATTTTTTAACCTCCTCAAGGTCATGTTCATACTGCGGTCTTAATTCCCTGTTATATATCAGGCTTGCGGGATGATACAGAGGCATCAGCGTCACCGTTTCGCCCGTCCCGCGCACTTCCGCTCCGATCTTTTTACCGTGAACGTCCCCTATTCCGGAGCACGTACCGATATTCGTTTCAAGGCACAGAAGCACACCTCTCAGCGCCGTATTTCCGAGCGTAAGTATCAGTTTAGGCCTTATCAGCGCAAGCTCTCCGGCGAGCCATCCGGAGCACAGTTCGATCTCGAAAGTCTTCACAGGTCTGTTAGCAAAAGTACCGGGGCGTTTTCCGAAAGCGGCGAGCCTGTACTTTACGGTATTCGTGATATATAGCTTTCCGCGCTCGATCCCGGAACGTTCAAGGAGCTCGTCAAGTATCTTTCCGGCCGGTCCTACGAACGGCCGTCCTTCGCGCACCTCTTCTTTTCCGGGAGCCTCTCCGATAAGCACGACTGGCTCTTTCCCGCTTCCATTGCCTGTAACGAACATAGGCTCTATATCGGGCAATTTACCGCGTCTGACAAGTTCGAGATACGCTTCTTTTACGCGTGCGATATTACGTACGTTAAGTTCATCAAGCCTGCCTCGGTCAATCATTGCGTTTTTCCCGGATAACCCTTTCGTCATTTCACCAAACCGATCATTCCGCGCCGGTCTGCGCTTTCACTTCGTCAAGCTTCTGCCTGACCTGTTTCAGATCCTGCCAGAAAGGCAGCTTTTTCTGCTCATCCCTCAAAAGCGCCGCAGGATGGAATGTAGACATAAACAATATGCCTTTTTTCAATATCCATTGTCCGCGCGCCCTCGATATGCTTTGCTCGGCAGACACGAGATTCGTATGCGCCACCGAACCGAGACAAACTATTATCCGTGGTCTCACGAGCGCAAACTGAGCACGCAGAAAGTTCAGACATGCATTGGCCTCCGACGGTTCCGGAGTTCTGTTCATAGGAGGGCGGCATTTAACGACGTTTGCTATATAGTAATCCGCCGGGTCAAATGACAGCGATTCAAGCGCGACGTCAAGGAATTTTCCGGCCGCTCCCACGAACGGCAATCCCTGTTCGTCCTCCTGCCTTCCCGGACCTTCGCCGACGAACATCACGGTCGCGCTCCTGCTGCCCCTGCCAAGCACCGTCTGAAGCCTGCCTCTGTAAAGCGGACAGGCACGGCACGCGCTAACAGCCTTTTCGAGATTTTCCCAACTAAGTTCAGCCATCTTATCTGTACAGCTTAATGTACCTGCCTTCGTTATCGTACAGCTCGTATACGTCCCCGTATTTATCGAACACGCCCTTCTTAGCGTACGCGATCATCGTCTTCCCGCAGTAAATGAAACGCTCGCCGTAAATATTGCCCACGTCTCTGTGCTGGTAAGTACCGTTGACAAGGATCTCATTCATGCTTGTCCCGTACATCACGTGGAACCCCTCACTGACCAGCCTCTGGTACTGTTCCGTATCCGACTCGACCCAGTTTCCGAAAGGATAAACATAAAACGGCGTGTATCCGATGAGCGGTTTTACCTGAGTGTTCCAGCTGTTAAATTCTTTATCGAGTTTAGAACCCGTGAGCGAATTGAGGTCAAGGTGCGCGTAGCTGTGACAGCCGAAATAGAAGCCGTGCTCTTTAAGATACTTGATGACCTCGCGGCACTCCGCGCGCTCTTTTTCCACGTCATACCCCTTGGAAGCGTAACTGGAATCGGTCCTGTAGCCAAGTATTCCTGCGTTTCCGCTGCATGCGAGCAGCAGTCTGGCCCCGGCAAAGGAAAAGTCCGGATGCTTTAAGCAGAACTGTTCGGTAATGTCGCAAACGTCGCGCTCATACGAATACTCTTCAGTTCCGTTGTCAAAGTACGTATATGACGCGATATGGCCGTTGTATACGACGATCTTATCGATCCTGCCCGTTCCGTGCTCATTCTCCGGGAAGCAGACGTTATCGCACGAAATTACGACACCGATCTTACCCTTGGGCAGTTTAACTGATTTCTTAAGGTTCGCGATAAGCTTTCCGTCTCTGTACTGATAATCAAAAATATAGTTCGCATCGATCAGAACATACCCTTTCTCATAAATGCTTTCGAGAAGTCTGACGTATTCGACGGTGGTATTATTCCAGTCGTGCCACGAACTGTTAGGATTTATCGCAAGGTCAAGTTCCGGAAATGCTACGAGGTTATGGACAAATATGTGCCCGAGTTTGCTGACCGGACAATCCCAGTATTCTTTGTTTTTATCGAGCGTTACGCAGTAAACTTCCTCCTCGCGTCCGGGGATCTGAACCATCTGCGCAAACTCCGAATCGCCGTACTTAGGAGTATTGTCCGGAATATTACCGGCCGGAACGTCAGTCGGTTTTACTGTCGCTGTCGGCTTTTCCGTCGGAGCGTCCGTCTTAGGAACATCGGTAGTTTTTTCCTCAGGAGTCGAAGACGAAACGTTATCAGTCGGCGCGATCTCATCAGTTGGAACTTCTGTCTGACATGCCGTCACCGCTTCGGTGGGAGCAGCCGTCGGACGATCACCGCCGTTATCAGGCGTAACTACAAGTACATTATCGTCGTTCTTCCATGGCGTTGGAGTATCCGCGGTATCGCCGATAGCGGTACAGCCTGCCAGCATAACAGCGGCAAGCAATGCTGAAACGGCGATCGTAAGCTTTCTTTTAAAACCGGAACCGGAGATCCTCATAGTGAAGTATTTCCTTTCAAGAAAAAGGCAGTCAGGCGAAAAAGCCGGACTGCCGTACAAATAAAGGTCAGGACTTCCAGACCACAGTCAGAGTCCGCATATCAAAACTCTCCCGAGTAACCGGCATCAATCCTCTGAATCGACGTCATCGCAATCGAGCCACTCGACATCGATCTTGGTGCCGCATTCGGGGCAGCGGAAAGAATCGACGCTCTCGTCGATGCCGAGCTCGTCGAAATCGAGATCTGCACCACATTCCGGGCAAGTGAGCGGTTCGTCGATGTCTTCGTCGTACGAATCCTCGAAGATCTCATCTTCAAGGTCGCTGATGCGCTCTTCATATTCGTCGATGACGTCAACGATCTGATCCTGAGTGTCTTCAAGATCTTCAGCCGAAATAACAATATCCTCAACTATGTCGAGCAGCGCCTTGATGAGCTTCCCCTCGTCGGTGGAAGTGTCAAATTTCATGCCTTCCATAAGGCCTTTAACGTAATTTACACGTTCAGCAAGATATCCCATAATTACCTCCAAATGAATAATAGACCGGTGTGTGCGATAAAACGGTCAATGTCATTATGCACGTCCGAGATATTCTTCCGTTCTGGTGTCGATCTGGATGCGGTCGCCGATATTGATAAACAGCGGGACCTTAACCTGCGCGCCAGTCTCGACGATAGCCGGTTTGGTGGCGCCGGTAGCCGTATCGCCTTTGAATCCGGGCTCGGTGCTGGTAACTTCAAGCTCTACAAAGAAAGGAGCTTCGATCCCGAAAACATTGTCCTTGAAAGAAAGCACTTTAACGACTTCGTTTTCTTTTACGAATTTAAGCGTATCGCCTACTGTCGCTGCGGAGATCGGGATCTGCTCGTAAGTCTCGACGTCCATGAAGTAGTAAAGATCTCCGTCGTTATACAGATAAGTCATATCCTTGCGGTCGATCCTGGCCAGAGGCATTCTGTCAGTGGGGTTGAATGTTTTCTCTATAGTAGCGCCTGTAATGACGTTCTGGATCTTAGTACGCACGAACGCTGCGCCTTTACCGGGCTTAACGTGCTGGAACTCTTTTATCTGATAAACGCCGTTATCCATTTCAAAAGTTATACCGTTTTTAAAATCTCCTGCCTGTATCATCGCAAAACCTCCATAATGTAAAATTTTACGAATGAATTATACCCGAACGCGCGTTTAAAAGCAAGATTTTTTTTAACTGTGCACGTTCAAAAAAGTCGCGGATTTAAATAGTTAGTTCCGGTTTTAACACAATATTGCAAAAATCTAAGACTAATATCATTTTAAGCAAAAAAAGTGGAAATAAGTTTTTAAAAAACATATGAAAAAGATCAAAAAAGCGCGCAGTTATCTAAACCGGCTTAATTCCGGTTCTTAGACTAAATGCAGTTTACGTTGATGTTCTCGTATTGTTAAAAACAATGTCTGGCGGTCCTGCTGGCTACTATGTTTTTACCCTCAATATAGCCTAATTACCTGCCGCGCTACCGCTTGCCCTACCGCCTTTCATGCACAACAACAAACAGAAACTGTTTCGTCATTGTGCATTCCAGTTGGTGTAAATAATGATACTTTTTCAGAGATTAAAACTGAAATTTTGCAGGCAGTTTAAAACCTCTTCGCCATATACTCGAATAAACGCTTCAGTCGGAGTGAATCCGCTCAGAGAGGGCACCCTAAGATTATTGATATAATTCATCACGTTTTTCATGTCTTCCTGAGTGCATTTGTCAACGGAAGTCTTTTTTGGAAAGTACTTTCTAAGCTGTCTGTTCATGTTTTCAACGGATGCTTTTTGGTTTGATTTATATGCATCGCAGAAAAACAGCCGGGTACGCGGTTCTGCATAGCATTGATCTGTTTCGATACCGTCAATATCTGAGAAACATGGATCTCTGTCAGTTAATATAGCCGGGAAAAGCAACTTGAATTTATCCAAACCAACTGCTTCCTGTATGCTGTTGAAAACCTCAACCACTTTTTGGCTGTCTGGTTTTTCAATAATAACCAGAAAAACATAGTGCAAATCTGGGATAAGAAGTGTTAAAATACATTTGCTATCTGTCTTTATGGATCCTAGAAAGTCCATTTGCACGATAAACGCATTGGGGTGCGCTTGTGCAAAAGCCAGGTAGTCCAGATAAGTACGATTACTTCGGTCGATGTTTTTATTTTCGTGGTATTCGTACTTTTTGTTTTCTTTTTTTCGCTTCTTGTATGTAGTGGCATACGGAAGATCCTCTTTTGTTGTAGTTAGAATTTTGCTGTTAATGTACCTGTAAACAGTTGGGACAGAAACATTGACAGTATCATTTGATTTAACGATATGATAGATTGATTCTTTATTCAATACGCCGTCTTTTATGATCCTGTCTAATTTGTTAAACTCTTCTTCGGTTAAATTGATTCCTCGGCGCGGAACTACAAGTTTAAAATCTGCGGATTGCTGTGCTTTAGTTGCTTCATAGCGATATTGCTTTTTGCGACAATTATTTTTTTCTCTGCATTTGTTGCAAACATATGGAAAACGCAGCGTTTTCGGGCAGATAGGCTCTTTTATTCCGCATGATGCTTCCTTAGAAACAAAGCGATTTCTTTTAATTTCCTTTGAAATAGTTGTAGGATCACATCCGATCAGCTGGGCTATTTTTGAAGCCGTGTCTCCGAACGATGTGATTCTGTTGTTGATGATTTTCCTTTGCTCAAAATTTAGGTGTTCAAAATGTTTCATGTTATTTTCCTCCTTCCATACGAGAACACCAGGAAAGAGTATACACTTTTCTTACACTAATTTCTGCTTCGGTGTTAAAACCGGAACTAACTATTTAAATCCGCGAC
>JAGADO010000063.1 GCA_017613535.1 Clostridia bacterium
CACATTTCGCCGCATATAAACTATCACTTTTTTTGGTTTATTTTGTCGGCGAACCGAGTGACGGTACGAATTTCGGATCTTATGCAATAACAACTAAAAGTCCGCATTAATGTGGATATACAGAACCAAAGGGCCCGGCAAATTTGAAGGATCAAATTTGCCGGGCCGTGATCAGTGTTATTTAGCCATTTTCAATTTGCAATTTGCAATTTGCCATTTGCCACTATCCATTTGCCACTCTATTCCGTCCGATCGCCCCCGTGATCACCGGCAGCAGCATTGACCCGAGCGAATTGCCCAGGATGACGGTCCAGACGAAACCGAACGCCTTCCAGCTCGCGATATTCGCACAGGCGAAATAACCGATGTCCGCAATCGAGTGTTCGAAACCGCTCAGGATAAACACCGGGATCGCGAACAGAATACCGACGATCTTTTTATTGTCCCTAAACACGCACACCGCGATGTACATCAGAATACCGCAGAAAATGCCGCGGATAAGCGTCTGTGGGAACGACTGCGTATCAAGCTTGGCAGTGCAAAGAACGATTGCCGCCTCCTTAAGCTTCGGGATCGCGAAACTGATAGCAAAACCGCTGGCAGCAACACCGATCGTATTGCCCGCAAGCCCTAAAAGCAGCACGGAAAACGCATCTTTATCGTGCTTTTCGGGTATAAATCCAATCTTTCCGGTGTAAAGCGCATACCCGCGCAGGCAGATCGTCAGCAGGGCAACGGAGAACATCACGCTTCCCACGTATTTGTTCTCGCACGCCAGGTACACAGCGCAGCCGATCGAAATGACGACGCCGGCGGCAATTCCGTTCAGAATCTTTTTTATAATATCACGCACCATACGTACGCTCCTCAATTATACGATCCGATCCGCGTCAATGATTGTCGAACGAATCTTCGATGTAGGATTTCACACCGGATCCCACGTCGATCTGAAGCAGATCGTTGATGCTGTAAACACCGCCGCTGACCTTGGTGATATTATAATCGTTGTCAACAAGTATAAGTGTGAACTGCTGGTGGAGTCCCCACGTTTCGGTCGCGCAAGGCACGCGATACGACGCTTTAAGCTCGGTCTTGCCCCATTCGCCTACATCCAGCCTGACCTCGACGTTCTCATCAAGGTGGAAGTAGAGATACTCTTTCTTCTCGGCGTAGTCGGTCCTGAGGCTGCCGATCGCGCTGATCAGCTTCTGCCCGCGGCGCACATAGCTGCCCTCCGGATACTGCTTGTTCTCGTAGAACGTGAACGTTTCCTGCTCGCCTTCGTTGTCGGTGAATTTTATCATATCGTCCTTGAACAGGCAGTGCATCGTGACAGGCGTCGTTTCGCCGCGCATTATCACGCTCAGGCGGTAGTCGTTCGGAGCTTCTTCGACTGCGTCAATGATATGGCCGCTCGGGAATTCGCCGCCGGAGTTCCAGACCGCTGCCATGAACCAGAGCGCTCCATCCTCGAAATCAAACGACAGGAACATGCCGTTGGTTGCCGTCCATGTGCCGTACGCGCGGAATCCGAACTCTTTCGCACGTCTGTCGGCCAGCTGCTCGGCGCTCAATTCTTTGTGATTATCGAAACTGTCAACGTTGTACGTCACCATTCCGTCACCGAGATCGATCGCGACAAACATTTCGGCACCGTAGAACGCACCGGGACAACTTACGGCATTGCCTTTGTCATCCTCCAGCTTGAATTTCAGCTCGCTCCACATCTCGTCCGCTTCGACGTCATTGATGCGGTAACGGACCGCGTAGTTCTCGTAACCGCCTTCATCCTTCCACTCGCCGGTCGCGAGCCAGATGACGTCCTCGTTCGTCTCGTCTGCGAACACGTGGATGAATTTCTTTCCATCCTTCATATCCGTGCGTACACCGCCGATATTCTCGAGGATCTGGTTCTTCGTAAGCTTATTGACCTCCGGCGGATACTGTTTGGACGTGTATTCGTACCTTTCGGAAAAACCGTCCGCAGAAACGATAATGCCGTTATTGTCAGTCTGGCACTTCACCTTGTACGAACCGGATTTTTCGTCCTCGATCGTCAGCACGTACTCGCCTTCGCTCTTTTCCGAAGCATCCAGCAGATTCACGTAGGCCTTCTTCCCGTCAAGGTTCCAGTTGCTGAACAGCACTTTGGGCTCCCCGTCAACGAGATCGAAATCGTAGAAGTAGCCGTCCGCCGACGTCCACGTGCCGCTGAAGCGCATCGCAAACGCGATCGCACGGGCAAGCGCTTTTACGTCTACCTGATTAGCCTCTGTCGCTTCCGGATCGTCAACGTTGCTGCCTATTTTGATGCATGCAGCGCAGGACAACACGGTGGCGATCGCTATCACCAGTGCGAGCAACTTTAAGATATTGTGTTTTTTCATCATTTTCACCCCCGGAGTAATTCCGAATTTATATGTTTTTTTGTGTTTTAGTTTTTGCCGGTTTCGAGCGCGTCATTGCTTTTTCTTCTTGAGCAGCAGCGTCACGGCAACAGCAGCGGCTGCGATTGCCGCGGCGGCAACGACACTGAGCACGATGATCGCGATAGTCGCTCCGTTGTTCTTCTTAACCGCCTTATCGTTGTCCGGCACGTCGGTCGGAGCAGGCGTCACGTTAGCAGGGACATTGTCCGTCGCACTATCCGCCGGCTCATCCGTACCCGGTGCGGGAGTAGCGCCGTCAGTCGCCGGAACATCCGTGGAGACGTCGCCTGTCGCGGGTCCGTCAGTCGCGGGGACATCGGTCGCAGGAGCGGCGGTGGCGTCGGTGGCAGGAGCGGTGGTATTGTCATCTGTCGGAGCGGTCGTAGGATTTTCGGTGGGAGCGACAGGCGTTGGCGAGTCCTCAGGCACAAAAATGGCGTAGAATTTGTAACCGCCGTCAACTTCTCTGAAATACAGATCTTTTGGCGAATTTGAATCCGTAAAGTACAGGTTATCCTCATCCGGAGTTACGACTTCGCCGTCAGGGCCGTCAATCCTCCATTCTTTGAACACGTATCCGTCCGCTGCACGGGCAGTGAAACCGGCACAATAATCGTATCCGGATGCCTGCCATGTATATTTTGTAGAATCCTTGTAGTCGTACGAGTGCATAGCGGAGATCTGGCCGCCGCCTTCGGGTGAGGCGTACGCTTCGGCCGAGCAGTAATACCGCGCCGTCAGCTTCAGGCTGCTCTCGAGCGGCTTATCAAATTTGATTTCCACCCAGTTATTCCAATCCATCCAGCCGCCGAAATCGAGGTTCCTGTTAACCGGATCAGCCGGCTTCACGGGGATTTCGCCTTTTTTAACGGCCTGCGCGGGAACGTAGCTTCCGCCGCTGGAATCGAACGTCAGAATATAGTATTCGTTCTCGGGCACCACGGAGATCTCCTGCGTCACGGTCTTTGTCACACCGCCCATCGAATAGCTAAGGACAACGCTGTTGTCCCCTATTTTTAGCGATCCGCCCGGTGACGAGGTCACTTTATTTGTCACATCTTCGGTCCGGCCGTCGGAGTAGGTGGCAATCACTTCAGCGTTTTCGAGGTAGAATTCGTCTCCCGGGAAATATATCGTGCGGATCGGAGGCCTGACGATCTCGATCGACTGCAGCGTGACGGATTTCTGTTCCTGCAGGAATACGCGCACGAAAACGTCGTAAAGGCCGCTCGCACCGCCCGAAAACTCGGTGAATTCAGCCTCTTTACCGTTTACCGTCACTTTTGGAGGATTTTTCGGATCCCACTCGTACCCGTCGTTCGTGTAATCCTCGAGCTCAAACCGCAGATAATACTCCGCGGCCGGGTCGAGAAAATCGTTCGAATAAGCGAGATTGTCCCAGTTTCGAGGCGCCTCCGCCGTCGTCCTTTTAACGAGACAGGTGTACGGCCTGCCGGAATCAACGTACCAGCCGTCGGCGTGATTGCTCGAACCGAGCCTTTGTATATTGTGCAATTTCGGGTCGACAAATTTATCGCTTATCTCTTCGCCTGTTTTGTTCGAGTTGAGGATCGCGAAATCTTCGTTATATGTGATCTCGATCGTGCCGGAAATCTTCTGCGGCTCTTTTATTGACAACGTATACTCGTCAAACTTGGTCGCGTCGTGCGCGGAGGTGGCGCGGATCGTTATAGATTCTGCTTTTTCGTCGCGGTCAATGTACAGCCATCCGCCTTCAATTTTCGAACCGGAACTGCTCAGGGTGCTTGTCACAGTCCAGATGACGTCCCATTCCTCCGTACCCTCAATTTCAATGTCGAAATAAATGTCTCCGTTGCGGTAAATAAAGTCTACGTCCCGTTCGGGAAGTACTTTAACTGATTTGACAACTACCGGTTCGCTAATGACCGATACGCTCGTCAGCGAGAACATATCCGGGTAGAGCGCGGAGGCACAGCGCACGACAATGTGCGAGCTTTCGTCTGCGGCAGCGCTAAGAACTCCGTCGGAAGAGATCGTTGTGCCAGGTTTACCCTCCTCGATCGACCAGACGACATCCTTTGCATTGCCCTCGACCTTCGCCCTCAGCTGCCTCGACGTGCCGCTCTGGATCACGTAACGGCTGAATTCGGTATTGACGCTCAGCACCATTTTTCCGTTTTCATTGAATTCCAGCTTCCAGAACGCATCGATGTAACCGTCATTCGAGCCGCTCGGCACAACGTATTCGGCTTCTTTTCCGTTCAGCGTGAACGTCGGGAGATGTTCCAGATCGAACACGGCGTCGCCGGCATTTTCGATTTCCAGTCTGATGAAGTATTCATTCTCGGGTGAAAGTTTTTCGTCGGAGTACGACAATCTTTCCCATTGTACCGGGTTTGTTACCTGCGGATTCTTGCTCTTTATGACCAGGCACGAGTACGACTGGCCATTGTCAACGTACCACCCTGCCGGGTTCGGGTTTTCGTAGTCGTATCCGTAGTACGTGAGGCCGCAGAACTTTAACCCGCGTGTTACGTCCCTGCCGGTAAGCTCCTTTGACAGGAACAGGCGGTTCTCGTCGTACGTCAGTTCTATTTTTCCGGTGATCAGCGGCCCGGTTTCCTCGGCGCGCGTTTCGCCTCCGGGGAGCGTCAATATTATGCACAGTGCGGACAATACTGCCAAAACGATAGCTGCTGCGGACAACACTGCCGGTATCGCGTTTGTTTTTTTGCGCTTATTCATCTTCGTGCGGCTCCTTTCGCTGCCGGCCGCGGCGCACGGAATCTGTGGTCAATCTGGTCCGTGACCCGCTCCGCTTCGTTCTTTTTTTTATTATATTCGATATCTGATCAAAATACAATATAATTACGGGCGGTATTGCGCGCCTTGCCGCGTTGTGGTAAAATCACCCTGCTAAAAAATCCGTTTTCGGGAGATATTTGATGAAAAAAAACCTTGTAAAAGCAATCAGCCTGATCGTATTGACCGCGCTGGCAGTCGTTGCCTGCGCACTGCCGGCACTTGCCGGGAACGACGGGGAGTGGGATGTTTTCTCTGCTGACGGGAGCGACGTAAGTGATCCCGGGGCACAGGAAGAAGAGCAGGTAGAGCTCGAATATGTACATTTTATTGCCACGGGCAACGACCCTTACGGCTCGTTCCATTATGTGCTCGACGGTGACAATACCACTATCGATCCGGACGAGGTCGTCTGGGCTGCGATCCGTTACCGCACCGTGTCGCAGTACGATTCGACGGGCGTCGAGTTTAAGGGTCAGCTTTACGTTGTGCCGCCGGCGGAACCGTGCATCCCGGTTACGTACGTATTCAGCGGCGAATGGGAGACCGCGATAGTTGACCTCACCAGCGTGAGCGCAAATACCGAACTGGATTCGATCTGGGATTCAACGTCGTACGTGAACGTTGACCTCGTCAGATTTGACCCGCTCGAACCTGACCGCGATTCTGAAAAGGATGATGAATCGTTACCTCAGGGCAAGGTTAAGAAGGGCGATTGCATTGACGTGGCATGGATCGCGTTTTTCGACAATGAATATGCCGCCAGGACTTACACCGGCCGCGAAAAGACACCCGTTGCCATTCTTGACGCAGATTCGCTTTCCTCCATTACGAACGCGTACCACCTGATAGCCACGAAACTGTCCGAAATGGCAGTGCTGCCGACCGTTGCCCCCGCTACAGAAGTGCCTACCGCGGCTCCCACGAAAGAGCCCACCGAGGTCCCTGTTACTGCCGTTCCAACGGATGCTCCGGTCACGGACGGTTCCGCTAATACCGATCCCGGTAAGGCGACGCCTTCAAATTCTTCCGAGGATAAAAAGGGCGGCAACACCGGTCTGATCATCGGTATCGCCGCCGCTGTGGTGGTTTGCGCAGGTATCGCTGCTTTCGTGCTTATTAAGAAAAAGAAGAAGTGACGCTTGCGCCTGACAGACCGCGGATCATTCCGCGCCGAGGACGATGAGGTTATCCTCTTCGCCGAGCGTTACGATCTCGTCAAGCATTTTGTCGAACGTGCTGCCGTTTTCGGGATCCGAGCGGCCGAGATAAACATATCCGCGCCTGAGCAGTTCGCGCCTCAGTTCGCGCACGGAACGGGAGCCGGCGAGCTTCATTGCCCCGGCTCTCTTTAAATATAGTTCGTTGCCCGTATTGGACAATATTTCCCTGAACACGTCGATCAGTTCCGGATTTTCCGCCGCTTGCGCGAGTATCAGCGAGGACATGCTGGTGTCGACAAGGAAGTCTGTTTTTTCTCCGTCGCCTACGATCTTCTGGCTGAGTTCTTTGCGCATTTCGATCGTTATGTTGAAGCGGAGGCCGTATCTTTCGCGTACGTCGCGCAGGTTCAGCAGCGTGAAGGTGGTCTTCAGGTCTGCTTCGTCCGCGTCGATCCCGTGGTCGTTCAGTATCAGTATGTGTTCCGTCATGCGTGCGTATTTAAGTAGCACGTCTTCGTCGGACGGGTCTTCTTTGACAAATTCGACCTGAAGGTTTCTTTCGGCCGCCGCGGCGCGCAGCAGTGCCTCGTCATCGTCCGAAATCAGCGCACTGACAACGAATACGCGCGATACATTGGCCGGGAGCTCACGAATTATGGTGGGCAGCATATCATTGATGCCGAAAATGACCGCCTCGGTATTGTCCTCGGCAAACTTTTCATATTTTTCGGCACCGGTCGGATCGCCTTCTCCGGGCGCTGCGGCTTCGATGCGCGCATCTTCGCTTACGTCTGAAAAGATGAGGATCCTGTCGCCTTCCTGAAGGACAAGCTCCGGTTCCGGGTTCAGCGTGATCTTTCCGTTTCGGCAGATGCCTGCGGGGATGGCGCAGTTAAGCCTTACCGCGAGCTCGCCGAACGTGCGGCCGTCAAATCCGGGCAGGTCGATCAGGTAGAACTCCGAGCCCTCGAAATTGAAAACCTCCGTAAATGTTTCGGACAGCCCCGCCTGAGTGCACGAATGCGCGATCATCCTGGCAAGGATATTGTTCGTCTGGAGAGCCGAAATATTGTGCGTCTCCGCCATCGACGGCGGAAAACGGTAATCACTGTTTGAAACGATCGCATTGACCCGCACGCCCGTAACGTTCTTCTCTTTCAGAAGCGACGAGACCGCCAGGACAGCCTTGATCGTCCTGAGATCATCCGATGGTGTGACAATGACCGATCGGCATGTCTGAACGGAGCATTTTTCGATCGATGCAGGGTCGGTTATGTCAACGGTGCGGCAGAGCAGCCGGAAGTTTTTGGGTATTTCGAGGTTTTCGCGCAGTTCGTCCTCGAGGTTTTCGCGTTCGATGTCTTCCGCGACAACGACGCACGCAGGTTTTCCCGCGGCGGCGAGGATCAGTTCGCTGAGCAGCGAGTATTCTCCGGGCACGAATCCGAGGACAACGGTGTGGCCTTTTTCGAGTACGCGCGAGTTTCCGCGTTTGAGTTCGATGATTTTTTCTTCGATCACGCTGGTGATGATACCGATCAGCACGCTGGTGAACAACAGCCCTGCGATCGCTATCACGGACATCAGGATCAGGTACCCGAGGCTGCCTTCGTCGTAATACGGCATCCAGGCGTTGATCAGCGTGGCAATTCCGTTCCAGATGACCGAGCCTGTTTCGCCTTCATCGTTGAATCCGAACGCGATTATGAGCAGCGCTATCAATACGGCCAGAACGAGGGAGGCGATGATCAGCGCGCGTATGAGTCCGAGCGAGCCTTTCGACGTGTGGCGGTCAAACCAGTAGTCGAACCGTTCCTTGAACGACGGCTTATCCTGCTTGTCCTTTTTGCTTTTCATTTACGGTCTGCTCCTTTTTTACCCGTCTTGATCTTTAAAAGAATTGCCGTCACGGCGATCGCGGCGAGGAGCACGCCTCCGATGATCAGGCCGATGATAAGCGGCTTGTTGTTTTTCTTTTCGTCCTGCTCGCCGCCTTCGTTCGATTTTTCGCCGGTGGCCGGGGCCGCGCCGTTTTCTGCGGTTTTTTCGGGCGCGTCCGTCGCCTTGGGTGCTTCGGTGGGTTCGGGCGGCCGGGCTACGGTTATGTCAAACGTGAGTTCCTGCTCCATATATTTTACGGTGACGGTTTTGTTGCCCTCGGCTGATGTGTCGAAGCCTTCGAGCATATTCGCGTTCAGCGCGACCCTCTTCGTCCTCCCGCTCTCGTATGTCACGGTGATCGCCGCGCCGGCAGCATCGAAATTATCGCCCACGAAATAGCTTGTTTTAGGAGTTCCGCTGAGCGCGACGCTCGTGATAGCCTCGGGATACTCGGAAATAACGATATTGTCCGCATAGCCTTCGTTGATGCGCATACCGAGCGCCAGGACGCTGGTGTCCGCACAAATCAGAGCATTTTTGACCTCCGCCTTGCGCTTCCCGGTGTTATCGTATACGGCAACTTTTGAGTAGTATTTGTATTCGGAAAGGTATTCGTCGTAACTGTCAATAAGTTCCGAGAATTCAAGGGTGGCAACGAGTTCGCCGTTGACGAATATCTTCGCGCCTGCTCCGTAGTCGGCAACGCTTACGGTGGCGAATTCATTGTTGAAATTTGCGTTGACCTTAACCGTCACGGTCTTGTTGTTGATGTATTTCATCTCTTTGTCTGCGGATTTTTTCTCGTCATAATACTTTACAAAGATCTTAAGAGATTTGCCGCTCGGAATCAGGCAGACGCCGTTCGGTCCGATCCCGAATATCCCCTGTCCGCTCTTGTCGTCTTCGAAGTACGGGTTTATGTTCGTTTCGCCTGACGTGCGGAAGAATATGCCGAAGCCATGGCTTTCGGGCCCTTTCAGGTCAACGGAGAATACGTATTTATCTGTGATCCCTTCTGCGGTATACATCTGTGCGAACGGCGCAAATGCGAGATATTTTTCTCCGCCGCTTTCCGCGATTTTTGTAATGTATTCCCCTGTGGCGTTATTCGCGATCCAGTCTTCCATAATTTCTTCGATCATCGAAAAATCCGTTCCGGTCTCGAATGAGTTGAAGTCAAGCGTATAGTCTTTCGCGCTCATCGCTCCGGCGTACGATTCGCCCCAGTCGGCAATAAATTGCTCGAGTTCTGTCGCTGCGGTTTTTTCTTCTTCCGCAAAAACTCCGCCGATCATCAGTATGAATGCCAGCATTGCCGCGGTCAATGCAGCCGCGATTTTCTTTGTGTTTTTTCTGTTTTTCATTTTCTTTCCTCCATACGGTCCGGCGCCTCATCCGGCCGCCTTCCCGTCTCTTTCCTGCAGCAAGATTTTATAATATTCCGCCGCTTTTTTCAAGCGCCGCTTTTGGACAAAAAAAGAAGACCCTGCGCCTTTTGCACAGAGCCTTCAAAGAGATCCGGCAGCTTCATATTTTCACAGGTCGTCGCCAACCAACTATCGTCTGCATCGAAGAGCTTAACTGCTGTGTTCGGAATGGGAACAGGTGTGACCTCTTCATCATTGCCACCGGAAATATTTCAGGTATCTCGGGTCTCCCCTATCATACCTTCAAAACTGAATATTACAACTAACTTGATGCCCTTTCGGACTCAATCTCTTTCTACGAAATTTTTCTTCGAATACTTGGTCAAGCCCTCGACCTATTAGTATCAGTCCGCTTAATACATTACTGCACTTCCACTCCTGACCTATCAACCACTTAGTCTTTGTGGGGTCTTACTCTTTCGATGGGATATCTCATCTTGGGGCCGGTTTCACGCTTAGATGCTTTCAGCGTTTATCCGATCCAAACTCGGCTACCCAGCTATGCTCC
>JAGADO010000064.1 GCA_017613535.1 Clostridia bacterium
ACAGCGGCATAATCGAAAAGATAACGTCAATCAGGAAAAAAGGGCTGGAGCAGTCGGCAGAACTGCTTGACTGCGGCGTGATGGTGAGCTTTCAGGAAGTGCACAAGCTTTTCCTTTCCGCAAAGCGCGACCTTACGCAGAATTATATCTGGACCGCGGGCGGCGTCACAGTCATGGCCAGAAGAGGGCAGGAGATAAAAGACGTGTATTCGAGCGTTTCAGGCCTCGGAGGAATAGAAATAACCGATAAACTAGAGTCCAAACTCGGACCTCTCACGGAAACGGTGCTCGCTTTGCTTAAAAGCGAACCCATGGTGCCCGGAACGTATGACTGTATCTGTCCTCCCGATGTTACCGGAATGATCGTGCACGAGGCATTCGGCCACGGCGTGGAGATGGATATGTTCGTAAAAGAACGCGCTTTGGCGAAAGAATATATTGGAAAACGCGTCGCATCCGAATTAGTCACGATGCACGACGGAGGAGCCGCTGCGGCGCAGACGGGCTCATACTTCTTTGATGACGAGGGCGTCGAGGCGACCGATACGGTGATCATCGAAAAGGGAATACTTAAAAGAGGCATATGCGATACGCTCAGCGCTCTTTCACTCGGAACGGCTCCTACGGGCAACGGCAGGCGGCAGGATTTTGCGGCCAAGGCGTACACGAGGATGACGAACACGTTTTTCGAGGGCGGCAATGACACCGTCGAAGATATGATCGCATCGATCAGTTACGGGTTCCTTCTCGAAAATCCCACCAGCGGCATGGAAGACCCCAAAAACTGGGGCATACAATGCATGGTCAGCCACGCCAGAGAAATAAAAGACGGAAAGCTCACCGGAAGAGTGTTGTCGCCCGTCGTGCTCACCGGCTACGTGCCGGACCTGCTGATGTCGATATCGATGATGAGCGGAAACGTGGAATTGTCCGGGTCCGGAATGTGCGGAAAAGGGTATAAGGAATGGGTCAAGGTCAGCGACGGAGGCCCTTACATAAAAGCGAGGGTGCGGCTCGGCTGACGGCGTTTCGGGAGGGATCTGTATGCTTAATATGATAATTGCGGCGCTCAGAGCGACCGGGATAAAAGAATATATTATTACCGAAGATCATTCGCAGACGGCGGAACTGTATTTCGTACGCCGGAAGTTTGATATGCCGCGCACGCGCGATATAACCGAATACCGCGTCAGAGTATTCCGTGAATTCACGTCTGACGGAGAACGGATGAAAGGCGAATCCGAAACGAAACTATTTATGGGATCGACGGCGCTCGAAGTTCAGGAGAGACTCGCAAAAGCGTACGATGCGGCGCTGTACGTAAAAAACCGCTATTTTGACCTTTGCGGGCCGGGAGAGGCCGGGACGGCATGTGATACCGGCGAAGGTGTTTCGGCGCCTGAAATGGCCTCTAAGGCAGCAAATACGCTGTTTTCTGCGGACAATGACTGTGAAGCGTTCGTTAACAGCGCGGAAGTGTTCGGAACGGTCAGCAAAGTGCGCATCGTTACCTCCGCCGGTACTGACGTAAAATACGTAAAACGCAGGGTCAGGGGAGAGTACGTCGTGCAGTGCAGGGAGCCGCGGGACGTTGAACAGTACTTTAACTTTGAGTATAAGCCGGATAATATTTCCGAACTTGCATCTGCTGTCAGAGAAGCGCTAAGGACTGTGCGCGACAGGGCAAATGCGGAAGTCCCGCCGGAGGACGGTGTGTACGACGTTATCCTGTCCGGAAAACACCTCGGCACGATCCTCGAATATTATGTGGCGAGGGCGAATGCGTCAATGGTCTTCCCGGGTTATTCAGACTGGACGCCCGGGACCTACGTGCAGGGCGGGGATGTTTCGGGCGAGCGGCTGACAATGACCGTTACTCCGGACGCGCCTTTCTCGATAGAAGGAATATATATGCCGGAGCGCAAACTAATTGACGGCGGCAAACTCGTTTTTCTTCACGGAAATACGCGTCAATGCCGCTACATAGGCATCGAACCGACCGGCGCCTACAGGAACATTCGCGTTGACTGCGGCACGGAAGAATTCGAATCACTGAAGCGCGGCTGTCTGTATCCCGTCAGCTTTTCGGACTTCCAGCTGGACAGCTTCTCCGGCTTCTTCGGAGGCGAAATAAGGCTTGCGTACCTTTACACGGACGATGGCGTGAAAATACTTACCGGAGGCTCCGTGAACGGAAACATCTCCGATATTCAGGATAATATGGTTTTCTCTAAAGAGCGTTATTCCGATTCATCTTACGAAGGACCTCTGGCAGTTAAGCTAAGAGGCGTAAGAGTGGCCGGAAAATAACATTTACAGACTTCTTGTTTATTACAGCGCGCGGGCGGCGGTCAGACCGTCAGCTCGCGCACTCCGTCTCCGATCGAACAGATATAAAACTCGGGTCTGATACCGGTCCGCTGCTCATAACGGCTGCCGAGCTCCCTGCAGAACTCATCGGCGCACGCCGCCGGAATGATATTGACCGTGCAGCCGCCGAATCCGGCGCCCGTCATTCTTGAACCGATGCAGTAATCAAAATACTGCGCTTCTTCGAACATAGCGTCGAGTTCGTCGCCCGTAACTTCGTACAAATATCTGATAGAATCGTTGGCCTTTTTTAAGATCGTTCCGAACTTTACCAGATCGCCCGACCTGAGTGCTTCCGCAGCCTTTGAAACCCTTGCGTTTTCCCTGATAACGTGCTCCGTGCGGTTTCGGATAACGGGCTCTTTATCAAGCACGCGCTTTGCGGCGGTGAAATCATCCTCGGAGTAGTCGCAGAGGTTTTTTCTGTCCTCTGTCCCGGGCAGCGCCTCGTGCATGAGCTTAAGGCCCTCTTCGACCTCTTTGCGCCTTTCGTTATACTTGGAAGCGCCGAGAGAATGCTTCTTTTTTGTATTTGCCAGCACAAGAGAGTACTCTCCGAGCCTTAGAGGTATGTAACTGTAATCGAGCGTCGCACAGTCGAGGAGGATCGCATTGTCCGCCTTTCCCATCGCGGAAGCAAACTGGTCCATTATGCCGCAATTCACGCCGCAGAAATTATGTTCTGCGCGCTGGCCGGCGAGGGCAAGCTGGACCCGGTCGAGTTTTTCTGTCATTTCAGCGCTGTTTCCCGAAAGAGACAGAAGCGCCAGTGCGGTAACAAGCTCGATCGATGCGGATGAGGACAATCCCGATCCGAACGGCAGCGTGCTGTCGAAGAGCATATCCGCGCCTTCGAGTCTGCAGCCGAGCTTCGCAAGTTCGGCCGCGACGCCTGCCTGATAATTACCCCACTTAAGCGTTCTCGCCGCGTCAATATCGTCGAGCGAAAACTCCGATATTATTCCGAGATCGGTGGCAAACATCCTTACCGTCCGTGTGCCGTTCTTGCGGCATACGACCGTGTTTGACAGCGTCAATGCCGCCGGGAACACGCGCCCGCCGCAGTAATCTATATGCTCTCCGATGAGGTTGACCCGCCCCGGTGCATCGAAAAATCTAAGCTCTCCGCCTTTGCCGAAAACATCCCCGAACCTTTTTTCGAGGGCGTTAAGATCATGCGTATAATTCATGATAAATCCTCCCTGCGCCTTGCGGCGGACAAAATTGCCTTGTAAAACAGCGAATATTAGTATATAATATTTTTAACTATTAGTACAGCAAAAAAATAACTTTGCTGTATTTAGGTACGATGGCGGACGGCGCCTCGGTTGAGAAATGGAGTTAGTGATGCGTTTTAAGATAGGAGATAAACTTGCTTATCCGTTTTACGGAGCCGGTATAGTTGAGGATATCGTCCGGTGTGAAGTGCTGGGGGAGACGAAAGAGTATTATGTTATGTCTTTCTCAGGTAACAGGCTTAAAGTTAACATTCCTACAGATAAAGCCGCCGAAACCGGACTCAGACGCCTTATAAGCCCCGACAGACTTCCTGAGGTTTACGATCATTTCAAAGTCGAGGTTGATGTTAAAGGAGAGACCTGGAGTAAAAGAAGCAAGGTCAGTATGGATAAGCTGCGCGGGGGCGATCTGCTCGAGGCGGTAGAGGTCTATAAGTACCTCAGATTAAGAGAGCGACAGAGGACGCTTTCGACCGGGGAAAACAAGATCTACCGCGGCGTATACTGGGCTCTCGTGAGCGAACTTTCTTTTGTAGAAGATGTGAGCGTTGAAGAGATCGACGCAAAGCTTGACGCCATTTTTGAAAAACTCTGACCGGTGCGCGGCGCCACATAACGGCGCTGGACCTTATCTGCGAGGTGCGCTTTTATGGTAGATCCCACCGAACTGGGAAAATCAGAAAAACTTAAACGCAAGGAAGAAAACAATAAGCGCTTCGGCACGGCTTTTCTTTTCGGGCTGCTCGGGGGAGTCCTCGGAAGCATGCCTTTTCTGGCGCTGTACCTTGCATTCGATCTAATAAGCTGGCCGTTCATGATCCTTTCCGGACTGGGCGTATACGTAATGTACCTGTACTTTATTGACGTGAACGAGCGCAATAAAAAGCAGACGATCTTCCTTGCCCTCGCCGTTGCCGCGTCGGTGATAATTGCCCTGTTTTTCTTTATTCTTATACAGCTTCATAAATCCGGCGCCGGTATCAGCGCCCGCAATATTTTCGATTCGTATTTCAGAAACAGGTATTCTGTCGGTTCGTTCTTCGACTATACGCTGTTCTGGCATCTTTTCGCGCTGCTCTTCGCGTTTATCGGATTCTTTGCTGTGTGGCTCTATCTGCGCATTGCTGTGCCCCGCTGGGAGAAAAAGCACGGAAAGACAGAGGCCGGGACGACCGGTTTCAGTTCCAGGAAGTGTAAGAAGTCCGGGAAAAAGAAAGTCAGCGGTATGAAATAATGAGTGAAGACAACATTCCCGAAACCGATAACGAATTTGGCGGAGAACAGAGCGAAGCGGAGGAGCAGACCCGATCCGGCGGAACCGGGGAAGGCTTTTTCACGTTTTCGGAAGTTATCCGTGACAGCTGGAAATGCTACAGGTACGGCTTTGCGAAACTTTTGCTGCTCGTGCTTATCGTAACGCTTCCGATCGCTATCATCCAGGTGTTCATCGTCGATATGAATATGAATTCATCAGGTATCTCCCAGCTGATCTCCGGTCTCGGAAACAGCGGGGCGGAGATGGCTGAGTCTGTGTCAGATTATTCGGGCAGTTTCTGGTCAAGACTGTTCCTTTATTATGGGATAACCGCGTTTCTGACGTCGATCTCGTTTATTACAGAGGCGGCCGCCGTCATTATGGTAGGCAGCAGGATGGGCACGCTTCATATTCCCGAGGACTCGATACAGCACCAGAGGGCGGCAAACGGTGATTTGCCTTTCCAGCTGCTTTTCGAGCTGGCGTTTAAGAGCTTTCCGAAGCTCTGGCTGACAATGTTTCTCGTTATTCTGTTTGAGCTGCTAGGCTTTTTCCTATGCATCTTACCAGGTATTTTCCTGTTTTTCGTCTTTATCTTTTCTGCGTACTGCGTCGAACTGACAGGATTGTGGGGGAGAAAGGCGATGTTCGTGTCTTCGCTCTGTACGCGCAGGTTCCCGAAAGCGTCTCTTTTGTTCGCATTGCTGAACTTCGTGTTGTCTGAAATAGTGCTCTCGCTGATCATCAGCGGGCTGGCATCGCTGGCAGCATTGACAGGTGTCAGCGGTATAGGCGCGGGTGTGGTCGAAGTGGTGCTTATTTGCCTGAAACAGCTGGGAGTGCTGTATATTGCCACGTCGGGTGCCGTCTTGTTCTCAAAGATGCTGCCGAGCATCGAGCCGATGATCGCAAACAGCGGCATACGCGGCGGAAGAACTGATTGACCCCGGAACGGTTCCGGGTCAGTACTCGACTTTGTAAAGATAAAGACCGTCGGGCGGGGCAGTCATCCCCGCCTTTGTTCTGTCACGTGAAGAAATAATATCAGGGATATCTTCGGGAGATAGCTTGCCCTTGTACACGTCGATCAGCGTACCGGCCATTATCCTGACCATATTGTACAGAAAGCCGTTTCCGCGAACTTCGAAGCAAAGTTCCGGGTGCTCCTGGCCGTGCTCTCGGGCGGCAGCAAAAACGCGCGCCGAAGTTATAGTCCGTACCGTGCTGCGGACGTTGCTGCCCTCCGCTCTGAAAGCCGAAAAATCGTGCGTTCCCGTGAAGAATTCAGCCGCGCGGCCGAGTTTTTCGATCGATGCGGTCAATTCGTTTTCCGGGACCGTATCGAGTGCGGGGAGTTTTACGTGCCACGAACGCTTCCACAGCATCGCTGAGGGGAGGGGGGCAATATAAAAGTAGTACCTGTATGTTTTAAATTTGGCGTCAAATCTGGCGTGGAACGATTCGGGCACTTCTTCGGCGCTTTTTACGGCAACGTCTCCCGGCAGGAACGAACTCAGCGCTGCCGGAAAACGGTCCGCGGGAATTGTCCCCGCCGTCCTGAAATTCAGCACGAAATTCACCGCGTGTACGCCTGAATCAGTCCTGCTGCAGCCTGTCACGTGAATGTCTTCCTTGCACAGCTCGGAAAGGGCGCGCTCGACAACGGCCTGGACAGTTGGATCGCTATCCTGGATCTGCCAGCCGCAGTAATCCGTGCCGCAATATTCGATCGTAAGCGCGATGTTTCTGATCATTGTCCGAAACCAGGTCTGTCAGGAAAGCATTGCCGCACCGATGATACCGGCGTCGTTCCCAAGCACAGCCTTTTCGATCCTCGGCCTGGGCAGCATTTTCGCACCGTACGAGAAACGGAAAACGTACCTCCTGAGGGGCTTCAGCAGACCTTCTCCTTCTTTGGAGATCCCGCCTCCGATCAGGATGACTTCAGGCTGGAAAATATTGATGTAATTAATGATGCCTTCTCCGAGATCCTTGATATATGTCTTCACAAGAGCCGTTCCTGTCTTATCTCCTGCGCGCATGGCGTCAAAAGCAGTCTTTGCGTTGATCTTCTCAAGGTCTCCTCCGCAAAGCTCGTTTATGAGCGACTCGGGATGCTTTATGGCGGCTTTTTTAGTCTCGCGTATGACAGCTGTTGCCGAAGCGTACGTCTCGAAGCAGCCCTTTCTTCCGCAGCCGCATTTGACCCCGCCTTTCCTGACGACCATATGGCCGAGCTCGCCCGCGACTCCGTTGAAACCGGTATAGATTTTTCCGTCGATAATGATCCCGCCTCCGACTCCTGTGCCGAGCGTTATTGCCAGACATGTCGAAGCACCCTTGCCGCCTCCGAAGAGTGCCTCGCCGAGAGCGGCGCAGTTAGCGTCATTTCCGAGATAGACGGGTATATCCGTATATTTCGAAAATATTTTACGAATATTCGTGTACCTGAACGGAAGATTAACAGTAAGGATCAGGATGCCTGATTCGTTGTCGCACGCTCCCGGACACCCAATGCCTATCGATCTTACGTCCTTCCTGTCGATGCCGCAGCTGCCGATAAACTCCAGCGCGTATTGCGCCATCTGTGCCGTCAGCTCCTCCGCCGTTGCGTTTCTGTCGGTGACGATCGACACTTTTTTCACAAGCGTTCCGTCATCGCTGACAAGTCCGAAGGCTACCTTTGTGCCTCCAAGGTCTATTCCTACTCTGAACATGCTTTAAGACCTCCTGCCGTCAATCCCTGGGTTTGAGCAACCCGAGTTTATAATTTGCTCTGACAATTATTGAGCCTGCAACGTACATGATCGTAATGATGAGTATCTCGATCCTGTCGACCGTATCCAGAAGTCCCTGGGTGTTTGCAATCGATGCGTTCGAGAATATGATGCTGAACACGGTCAATACAAGAAGCGTCATTCCTGCGGCGAATGCTATTTTAATGTTTCGCTTCGTGGGATTCTTCCATAGCCGGTAGCCTATGAATCCGATAACGAAGAACAGCAGGATGTGTATTATAGTGAGCGTAATATTGAGTCCGACCGCTGACCGGGTACTGTCTGCGATACTGCTGAATTTGTACAAAGCGCGCTTCGTCCTGATCAGTTGGAGAACGGCAACGATCGACCAGATTATCAGTATGAATCCCGATGCGAGCATCAGCCTGCGGCCTATGCGGTACACGCGGTTCTTTTTGAGGTCCTTGAACTCTTTCCTTGCGTAATTTTCCGCGGCAAACATCGCAAGCACGAATGCGGGTATTGCAACGTACAGGAAGATTCGAAGGAGCAGAAATACATTCTGATCTATTATCAGATTCTGAACAACTGCGGATTTCATAGGATGGAACATCTCTTTGAAGAGCTGCGCCTGGAAAACAGATTCTCCTGCTGCTTTATTGTACGACAGCAGATCCGATCCGATCGTGCGTCCTCCGATATATGCACTCGGCAGCATCAGGCCGAGCAGTGCTGCCACGCCCGTAACTGCAGTGAGGGCGATCGTCCGGTATTTGTTGAACGGTATGCATGTCGCGAATATTACCACGATCCCTGCGATCGTCATCATAACGGTCATCATCGTTCCTACGTTCTCGTCCATAATGAACGGAGCGGCTCCCGCCGATTTGGGAATGATGTTCGCAAGTATAGGCAAAAGCAGCGCGACAGCCGCGAGAAGCCCCGCGGCGATCGAGCGCGATATGATGTTTTTCATAAATGAGCCAACTATCGGGTTTCTCCTCGGTTCCATAGAAAGCAGGAAGCCTCCCGTTCCGATGACGGCTGCTTCAAGCATATACACGTTCTCGACCGAGAACCACATCTGGCCTTTTGAAAGAGGAATGAGTCCGAATGACAGCAGGAACACCGCAAACGCCTTCATCAGGTAAAGGACGGACGCCTTCTGGATATTACCGATGACGCGCCTGCCTTCTCCGACGACAGCCTTGAGGTGTGAAAAATCATTGTCGAGCAGCACGACGTCCGAGCAGGATTTCGCGGCCTCCGTAGCTTTCGCAAACGTTATTGACGAATCGGATCTGCGAAGGGCAAGAATATCGTTGACGCCGTCGCCGGTCATTGCCACCTTGTGACCGCAACTTTGCAGCGCCTTTACGAGCGCTTCCTTCTGCTCTGGCGAAACACGTGCGAATATCGTGTATTTTTCGGCAATATCCGGTATTTCTTCAAGCGGAACACCTGCGAGCGAAATATATCTGTCAGAATTTTCGATGCCGCACAATTCGGCTATCCTGCTGACCGTGAGCGGGTTATCTCCGGAGATAACTTTAACCGTAACTCCGTTTTCTCTGAAAAACTTCAGCGTATCCGGAGCCGTTTCGCGTATATGATCTTCGATCACGATAAAAGCTTCGAGGTTTCCGCTGAGCGTAAGAGCGATAACGCGCTTTCCGTCTTTAGCACAATCCGCGGAGAATTGAAGGCGTGTGTCGTTTTCCGGGAGCAGGTACTCCGGAGCGCCCATAAGCAGTTTCGAACCGTCTTTATACACGAGCCCGGAGCATTTAGTGGCGCTGGAGAAGGGGATCTTCTCGGAAAACTCAACAATTTCGCTGCTCCCGAACCGCTGGAAGATCGCCTCTGCCGTAGCGTTGCGGTCGCCGGCCATACCCATAAGGTCGCGCATATGCTTCTCTATCAGTTCCATCGGGGCAAACGCTTTAACGTCCGAAACGCTCATCGTTCCGTCGGTAAGCGTGCCGGTTTTATCGAGGCAGATGACGTCAACGCGCGAAAGGTTTTCAAGTGAATAAAGTTCCTGTACCAGCGTCTGTTTTTTAGACAGCTGCGCGATCGAAATGACGAGCGCAACAGAAGTAGTGAGCACGAGTCCCGAAGGAATGATACCGATTCCGAACGAACCGCCGGTCAAGATTATAAGTGCCCATGTCACCGGGTCGCTAAGAGCAAGCTCGCGGCCCCAGATCGAGGCATCAGCGCCGGTACGCGAAACCTTTATGACCAGCGTCGTTATGACCACGGTCAATGCGATCAGGAGCATCACCGACAATATCTTCAGTATCTTCATGATCGTCGTCATGAGCTCGGATTTATGGCGCGCGGCACCTTTCACCTTTTTAGAAAGTTTGGACACATATGTTTCGTCTCCGACTTCCGCGACTCTGGCTTTCGCGTCACCTACTATAATAGCCGAACCGGACAGGATCGTATCTCCGGGCTTCTTCTTAATATAATCGGATTCGCCCGTAAGCATCGACTCATCGACCGAAACTTCGCCCTCAATCACCTGAACGTCCGCAGTAGCCTGATCGCCGGCTCCGAGGACGACGATATCATCTATAACAATGCCGGAAGCATCGATCTTTTCGACGTTTCCTTCGCGTATAACTCTCGATTTGGTCGATGTAACGATGCGCAGCTTCTTAATAACTTTAAGGCTGTGGATCTCCTGCGCCGTACCCATCGTGACGTTCATCAGGGCAGGGACAACGAATATAAACTTTGAGATGCCGAAGTATTGTCCGACGATATCGCTTCTTCCGATCGCGTTAAAATAGATGATCATGAAGATGAATACCGCGGCAATTGAAAACAGGATCGTGTTGAAGAATGTGAACAGGTTTCCGAAAATAATGCTGGCGGTGCTTTTCTGGTTTACGTCGGTGGTATTATTTCCGTATCCCTTAGCGAGGCGTTCATCGACTTCCTGCTGCGTAAGACCTGTGCTGCACGCTGCCTGTATCCGCTCGATCGGAAGTCTTTCGCTCTTCTTTCCCATAAGACTATTCCCTCAAACTATATATTATTTAACTCACGTCTGCGCTTCGGTTTCGCGCAGGCGTCGCACGGGCGCGTTCGCTCCGTTTACGGTATTATACACTATCGTGCGCGATAGCTCAACTTTTTTTGCCAGAATCACGCCGTTTTAAAAAATGAAATGAAAAGTGAGAAAATGAGAGAAATAAAGAAAAACAGAGAGAAAATCAAAGAAACGGAGATATATTTCGAAATTGATGAAAAAAGCGCTTGACACGGGACGGGCCGTTGTAATAAAATGCACTCCGTTCGCCGCCTGAAGCGGCGATCCTTAAGATATTAAGAGCAGGAGGAATACCAAGCTATGGGTACATATTCAGCTAAAGCCGCGGATGTAGATCCGGCGAAGAAGAAATGGTACGTTATCGACGCGCAGGGAAAGACTCTGGGAAGACTGGCTACCGTTGTCGCCAGACTGCTTACCGGAAAGAACAAGCCCGAGTACACGCCGAACCAGGACACCGGAGATTTCGTTATTGTCCTTAATGCGGATAAGGTCGTTGTTACCGGAAAGAAAGAGACCGATAAACTCTACCGCCATCATACCGGTTACGCCGGAGGGCTTAAAGAGGTTAACTACAAGGAAATGATCAGACGTCATCCCACTTATCCGGTGGAGGCTGCTGTTCGCGGAATGCTTCCCAAGAACGCGCTGGGACGTCAGATGTTCAGAAAACTCAAGGTTTACACAGGCGCAGAGCATGATCATCAGGCTCAGAAGCCCGAGACTTACGAGTTTTAATGGCTGATTCAGGAGGATTCAATTATGGCAGATACATATTTTGCAACAGGTAGAAGAAAGAAATCCGTAGCCAGAGTCGAACTGCTCCCCGGAAACGGAACGATCACGATTAACGGTAAGAGCATTGACGATTATTTCGGCCTTGAAACTCTTAAGCTCATCGTTCGTCAGCCTCTGGAACTCACCGGAAATGGCGGAAAATTCGACGTCATATGCAAGGTTACCGGCGGCGGATTTACGGGCCAGGCCGGTGCTATCAGGCACGGCATCTCCAGAGCGCTCGTCGAGGCTGATCCGGACAGCAAGTCCAACCTCAAGCAGGAAGGCTTCCTTACCAGAGACCCGAGAATGAAAGAAAGAAAGAAGTACGGTCTCAAAAAAGCGAGGAGAGCTCCTCAGTTCAGCAAGCGCTGATCGCTTCGGTATTTGTTTTCCAACCCCGGATGTAAATTCGGGGTTTTTATAAATTATTTAGGTATGCGGCACGGATGGGCAGCGTAAAAGAGATAATTCAGAGCAGAATATTGACGACGCACAGCGCAGATGAGACATCGGCGGAAGGGGAGCGTCTGGCCGGACTGTTACAGCCGGGGGATGTTGTCCTCCTGA
>JAGADO010000005.1 GCA_017613535.1 Clostridia bacterium
CAAATTGAAAATTGCTTACTGCTTCGCCGGATTGGAAAGAGGTATTATTTCCTTTTTTAATCGAAAGGCAAAGAAATCCGGCGCCATTTGAGAACCCAAGGTGCCGCTACCTCATCATTGATCACAGGGCTGCGCTTGTTTTAGGTCGCATTGGCCTGTGCGACCCGGCAAACCAGAGCAATTCGAGATTTGCTGGGTTCGCAGGGGTGAAATGAGACACTGAAACGAGACACTGTCCCCCGTTCCACTGTCCCCCGTTCCAATATTTCATTTTTCTGGATGAAGCTCTTGACTCGCTCATTTTCGGAACAGGTGTGTTCAATTTACCCAGCAAAGTATCGATTTTTATGGTTTGCTGGGTTCCTTCTTACCATGACTCGCCCATTTTTCGGGCAAGGTGCGTCCAATTTACCCAGCAAAGAACCGCTTTTGAAAGTTTGCCGGGTCCATTTCACGCCATTTTAAAGGAAAAGATCAGAGCCTTGACCGCTTTCCAGACCAGAGACAGCGCCCGCGAACCCAGCAATCTTTTTACAATTCAAAATTGCTGGGTTTTTTCGGTGAAAATCATTTAGTTGATCAGGTGGAGACAGCGCCTGCGGACCCAGCAAAAGGCAGATTTTACAAGTTTGCTGGGTCACGCCAGTCAGTGCGACCTTAAACAAGCGCAACCCTGTGATCAATGATGAGGTAGCGGCACCCTGCAACCTCAAAATGGTGCCGGACTTCTTTGACCTTTGATTCAAAAAAGGAAATAATACCTCTTTCCAATCCGGCGAAGCAGTGAGCAATTATCCATTTGCCACTTGCCACTTGCAATTTGCCATTTTCCATTTGCCATTTGCAATTATCAACTTGTCACTTAATACCGGAATGGCTCGCTATTTTGTTATGAAGAACGCTCCGGCGGGTATCCCCGCAGAATTGCAAAGATTCAGCTGGTCTCCGAAGAAATACGATGTTTTCACGTTATACGCAATGCCAGCAAGCGTATTTGACGACGTTATTTCGACTGTATCCGGAGCGACGATCGTACCGGTAAGATCAGCAGAGATCATACCGCCTATCGACAGCGCCGAAAAGCCCTTCACGCTAACGCTGCCGTCGATCGTTTTTAGACCCTCGCCAACGTTTTTGTATTTGAGCGTGACGATCTTCCCGTCCGCGGAATACGTGACAGACTCGATTACAGGACCGGAAGCGTTGTCCATCGTGATGCCGCCCTCACCGTTGAAAGCGCACGCGATCTTGGCGGCTCTGAGCGCCTGCTCATATTTGCAGTTCGGATGCAGGCTGTTCCAGTAGGTCTTGTCAGCCCAGACATCGCTAGACTGGATCTGGAACATATTGTCCGACATCGTAACCATCTTACCCATGATGCCGCGGATCTTGCCCACGTCCATATACGCCCAGGTACCGGAATATCCGGCAGGCTGGGTGTACATAGAAGGAAACTCCGCGAAATAGACCGGGAAATCCTTATTGTTCGTATTGTGCGTGCCGCGCATATATTCGACGAAATCCACAAACGCATCGGCGTACCTGTTAGCTTCCCTGCCCGAATAATCGCTCTCGCCCTGGTACCACAGAAAACCTGCGATAGGCATGCGCGCAAACGGAGCCATAAACTCATTGTAAAGGAAGCGGCCGTAATTTGCGTTGACGCCCGTGGTGACATAGTACCCTTTTGAGGAGTCGTAAGTGTCCGTCTTGAATTTAACAGCAGTCGAATTGCAGAGGAAAGCACCGAGAGGCTGGCCGTTGCCGTCAACTTCGATCATACCGACAGGTACGGTCCCGCCGGTAAGCAGCACGTAATTGCGAGCGAAGAGGTAGCCGATCGCCGAGAAAGTGGTGACATTGCTCTTTGTGGCTATCTGCCACGTATTCCTGCGCGTCAGGTCCTTCGCTTCCTGATCGGAGCCGCGCTTTACGGATGTGTTCGGAACGTTCTGCGTGTTGTAATTTATGCGTATGGGAAGGTCGTAATCAGCGTTTCTGGAGCAGCGTTCCGTATCGGAAGCGTCAACGAACGCCCAGTGTTCATTCATCGAATATGCACAGTTCGACTGGCCGGCAACGATATACACGTCTCCGATCAGCACGTCTTTCAGCACGACTTCCTTGCTTATGCTGAAGATGCGGATGTTGTTCCCCATATCAGCGCACGCATCGAACGATCTGTCGAACACGAGCATCCATTCGCCATTCTGTATCGTCGTTTCCGCGCTTTCGCCCATAAATTCGCCCCTGATCACAGCGCCGTCAGTGCCGCTGCCGGAAAAGCCCCAGATCTTCACGGGCTCTCCGCGCTGCACGACCATATTATTCGAGAAAACATTGGCGACTGTAAAATCGATCGTTTCGGGCGTAGGTTCAGGTGTCTGCGTAGGGCGCGGCGTATCGGTCGGTTTGGGAGTAGGCGTCGCAGTAGGTTTGGGAGTAGGGGTAGCTGTCGGTTTCGGCGTAGGCGTCGCCGTAGGTGCAGGCGTAGGTGTGGCCGTCGGTTTCAGCGAAGGCGTCGCTGTCGGTACAGGTGTCGGTGTAGCCGTTGGCTCGGGTGAAGGCGTCGCTGTCGGAACAGGCGTAGGTTCCTGCGTAGGTTCTTCCGTCGGAGCAAGCGTAGGTTCCTCGGTCGGAGCCTCGGAAGGAACGTCGGTTACAACATCGGTCGGAGCCTCGGTAGGAGCGTCAGTCACGACCGCCGTAGGTGCGTCTGTCACCACATCGGTAGGAGCGGCAACGGTATTGTCCTTCGTATTTTCAGGCGGCTCGGTCTGATTTGCAGGCTCAGGTCCGTTACACGCAGTAACAAGCGCTCCGGTAACGATGACGGCAATCAATACAAAAGCGATTTTGAGTAAAGAACGGATGCGTTTTTTCATATCGATGTCCCCTTCCGCGACAGTACGGCATACCGCGGCAATGCTTTCCGCGGTTTCTGTGCGTATTTTACAACAAAACCGCCGCATTTTCCACTAAAAAAGCAGAAATATTCACGAAAGCGCAGTTCTTGACAATTTCTCCGCCGCGGAATAAAATTTTCGCATAAGCGACAGAACGTAAACCGCGAAGAAACGGGTGACATCTGACAATGACCACGATACTTGATAAGTTATCCAAAAGAACTATCGGCCTCCTGGAAGACATCGAAAGCAGGATCGACCCCGAAGCCGAAGAAGACTATATTGACCAGTGGAGCGACTTCCTGAACGACAGATTCACGGGAGACATCTTCACGCCAAGAAGGAAAAAACTGTCATTGTCCAACGCCGAACGAAAAGGCATCATGATAAACGACGCCATGGAGGACTTTGACAGCATGCTGTACTCGCAGCTCCTCGGCGTATCGTTCGCGCTTGACGATAGCGAGTCGAACCGCTACCGTTCGTGGAACCTTGCGATTCGCGCAAACTACGGCTCGTGCATCGGCACTTCCCTGTTCGGAGCCGAAGTTTTCATCATGCCGTACAAGACAAACACGCTGCCTATCACGCGTACTCTTACGGGAGACGATGCGATGGAGCGCGTTCTGGATAAGGGGATCCCGGACAATCACGCCGGGTTAGGTGCCAAGGCGTTCGGGTTCGGCGAATTCGTGCAGGAGGTATTCTCGCATTATCCGAAGATCTCGAAATACGTAACCGTCTACCACCCGGATATCCAGGGCCCGATCGATAACTGCGAACTGCTTTTCGGTGAAGAAATGTTTTACAAAATGATGGACGAGCCGGACACAGTGCACGACGTCCTGGACCTTATTACCCGCTCATATATCAGCTTTATGGAAGAGTGGCAGAAACTCTACCCGCCCAGGCCGGATATGAACTTACACTGGGGCCATGTATGGCATAAAGGCACCATTCTTCTTCGCTGCGACAGCGCGATGAACCTGTCCCCGGATATGTACGACGAATTCTGCGTGCCGTACGACCGCAGACTCCTTGACCGTTTCGGAGGCGGAGGAATGCATTTCTGCGGCAAAGGCGATCACTACATAAAATCGCTTTGCGAGGCGCCCGGATTGTCCGTCGTCAATATGACTCAGCCGCACCTGAACGACATGGAAGTCATATACCGCAACACTGTCGATAAAGGCATCAAGCTGGTGGGCTTTGACCACGGGCGTGCTCAGAGAGACGTGGGACGCGGGTTCAACCACTCCGTATGCACTTGACCGGTGAATCGATTTGAAACTCAGAACAGCTGCTTTCGTTATCTTAATATGCGCCTTACTTTTGCCGGCATACGGCTGTTCGGACAATGCCTCTTATCATTCTGCCCTGCCCTCTTCCCGCACTCCGGTCCCGTCCGGCGAAAATTCCGCTGCCGGTCTGAATGTCCCGCTTTTTTCGTCACCCGGAGGTTTGTACGAAGGGCCTGTCACCGTCTCACTTTCGCTCCCCGACAGCGCCCCGTCCGGCGCGTACGTCACATACACTTTAAACGGCGACGAGCCCGAATCACGCTCCGGAAAATACTCCTCTCCCCTTGAAATAAAAGAAACGGCTGTCATCCGCGCGGCAATGTTTTCGTCCGCCGGAACGCAGCTCGGAAACATCGTAACAAACACATATATCATATCCGGCTCCACCGGGCTGCGAGTGGTGGCATTGACCGCCGATAACGACGACCTCTACTCCGCACGCGACGGAATTTTCGCCAACAGATCAGGCACGGGCTCTGAATGGGAGCGCCCGGTAAGCGTCGAAATTTACGAACCGGACGGCACCGAGATCGTACATCAGGACGCGGGGATAAGGCTCGCAGGCTCAGGCTCGAGATCGTTCGACCCGGCTTCGCTCAGGCTGGTCGCCAGGAAGTCTGACAATTTCGACGAATCGAGCGTAAAGTACGGCGGAAGCGGCAAATTCCGCGCCGATCTGTTCGGCACCGGTTTTACGGAGTACGACAGATTTCTGCTGCGGAACGGCGGCAACGACTCTCCCTACCAGGCCAGGGCTCAGTTTCTGCGCATGAATCTGCTGCGGGACTGCATCGCCAACGAATACTGCGCCGGACTTCAGGAGCGCACGGGCGTTTCGGTATTCGCGCAAAGGTCCGTTCCCGTCTGCGTTTATCTCAACGGAGAGTACTACGGCATGTCGGTCATGAAGGAAGATTTCGACGAGCGGCTGGTCTCCGAACAATACGGGCTCGAAAAGGATAAAGTTACGGTAATCAAGGGCAAAAAGCTGTATTATCAGGTCGAATCGGGCGGCCAGACCGAGCTCGACAGCTGGCTGGAACTGTGCCGGTACGCCATTGACCACGCGCCCGGCAATGACTATGCAAAAGCGTACGAGTACGTATCGGAGCGCATTGACACCGACAACGCCGCCGCTTACCTGGCTGTCATGCTTTACCTGTGCAACACCGATTGGCCCCAGAACAACGCGATGGTGTGGCGCTACACCGGCGAAGCGAATGATCGCGCGTATTCCGACGGAAAATGGCGGTTCGTCATCCGCGACATGGACCTGTGCTTTGCCCTCCACGACGAGCCTTCGCGCGTGTCTAAAACGACATATTCGATGGCGGATACAGACACATTTTACAGGCTGCTCGTGTTTTACCGCGACGGCAGAGGGTACGATTACGACGAGTCTACAGGGCTTTACGCGGATGATATGAAACTCCAGGGACTGTTCGATTTTCTGCTGAGGTCGGAGGCGTTCAGGGACAGGTTCAAAGCGTTCTGCGACGTTTTGTGCTCGGACAATGAAGCGTATTATATGTCGGATATTGCTTCGGCGTTCAGGTCGAAGGCTGCGGGAGAGATGCGGCGTCATATCGATTTCTGGAAGTCGAAGGGCAAGATCTATTCCGGGTACGATTATTCGTACTGGGAAAAATCGTTCGAGGACATCGCGGCGTTTATTGACGACAGACCGCAGTATTTCAGGCGGTATCTGAATGAAACGCTGAAATATTACGAACCGGCACAGTAAAAAACGATCATGGCAAAAAAGCGGAAAAGCAAGATATGACCTCGTGCTCCCCGCAACGATCACGGAAATCCGCTCGGAGAGTGGTCAGACGGATACGACCGGTCCTTTTTTGAAAAAGAGTAATGTCAGCGCCTCCGTTACCGAGATAAAAGTATCAATTATCCGGCGTCACCAGTGCTATGCAATTGTCGTAGATCGCTTTTACTTCTTCGTCCGTGAGAGGCTGGCGGTATACGCGCGCTTTCACGATGGTAAACTCGGTGAGGTTGCCCAGACGTTCTCCAGGAGATGAAGGGTCGTATGCGATGCCAAGCACATCATACCGCGTACTTGCCATATTAAATTCTCCGGTGCCGATATCGCCCTCGCTGGCCAGCACGCCGTTGTGGTACAGCTTGATCAGCCCGTTTACCGGATCGTAAACTCCGACCACATGTTCTATAATACCTTCTTCGATCATCTCGCCTTCATTTGCGTCGTTAGTCTGAGCATACACGTAGCCTGAGCCGCAATACGTGCCGTCCTGAGTGGTGCTGCCCGCGTTGAAGTTGATCTGTCCCATCGAGCCGCGGATAGCCAGGTTCGTACCTCCTCCGTTGCCGTTACTTATCAGCAGACCGCCGCTATAGGATGGAATCGTATCGATCTGGATAAAGATCTCGTACGTTACACCGTCGCCGACAAATTCGGGGAAGCCGGAAAATTCCGAGAAACCAGCCAGGCTCAGCGTGATGTATGACTCAGAATCTGAGCCGTAGTAGCCTTTGACCTTGACTTCTTTACCATTGTGATTAACGGTATACTCGCCAACTTCACCGCCTTCCATGTATATGACGTCGACGTTTCCCGCGGCATCGAACACGTCGTTTTCACCGAATCCGAGGTCGAAGAAAGGCTGTGGTAATTCCGGAGCAGGACCGGCGGTCACTGAACCGGTAGCGGGAGCCGCTGTGGGCGCTTCGGTCGAAGCTTCAGTCGGCGCTTCGGTCGGAGCTTCAGTCGGAACTTTAGTAGGCACGTCGGTTGGTTTGTCAGTGGCTTTCGGCGCCTCTGTCGCCGATTCCGTAGCGGGTATCTGCGTAGCAGTACTATGATCATCTGACGGGGCTTTGCCGCACGCAGAAAAAACGACGATGATCGTCAATGCCAGCAGTATTAACGTGAACTTTGTGAGTGTACCAAGGTGTTTGCTGTCCGTTTTCATAGTGTGATACCTCCTGTACCGTTATTAATAAAAAATCAAGGTGTATTCATAGTCGTACGGGGCGGCGGGCAAACATGAAATCGCAAAGAGGTTCGCACGATGGCTGAATGCTCCGGATCCGCTCGTTTTTACCGCAGTCGTAGCGAAATGACAAATGTTCGTCGCCACGGTCTCCGGCATAACCCGCAAAGATGAACGTGTGTTTAGGATACACAACACCCGCGTTGCTTGTCCCGGGCCGCACGAACACAATGTCTCCTGGTTCAAGCAGTTTGATATCATCGATGCGAGGGAAGCCATGAAGTTCGCACCAGCACTGCAGATCGTGCGTCTTATCGGTAGCATGGCAGACAACCATGCCCTGGCTTTCGACCTGGTCCGTGAATCCGACACGATACATGATCCAATCCACCATACGGTCGCATGAAATAAGTTTCGCGTCATGGTTGAATGCGGGATTGACCGGAGCGTCACCGTATTCGAATTCGTTTTCACGTACGTAGTCTGTCACGTATTTTGCCTCGCGAAGAATGTCGGCCTGCAGCTGCGTAAGGGGATGGCAAGTCGCGCCGCGCCATGCGGCGTGGCCTTCGACTTCGAAACCGTCGTCAGTCTCCCGCACTTTGAACAGGCGGGGGCGTTCGTTGGGGCTGACATTGGTGCAATGGAGGACCAGGTACATATTGCCGTCGAAACCGTCGAACAGCATACCGTGTCCGCCGTCTTCGTCGTAAACGAACCGGTCAGCGTGGCGCCACTGACCAAGAATATTGCCGCTGTCGCTGATTGCCAGCGCCTGCACGTAAAAGTACTGCGGCCCCGCCCGGAAACCGGACCAAAGCATGTACAGCTTTCCGTTTTTGCCCCTGCGAAAGAATGGGCCGTCGGTCACGAAATTATTGCCCGCCGTGTCGACCAGCGAATACGCCCACGGCACATCGCCGGCGCGAAGGATCGTCCGTGGTTCGCCTGCCGGACCGGACAGATCTGGTTTGAGGGGCATTACGTCGATCGTGCCGTTGCCGATCTGCGTCCACTCGTGACAGAACGCTGTCCAGGGTGTACCGGCGTCGTCAACGTAAAATGTCGCGTCAAGACATGCCCAGCCGTCGGGAGTCAACGGCCTGTCCGTAAACGGCACGAACGGTCCCAGAGGGCTGTCGCTTTTTAGTATCTGCGAGCAACGCAGCCTCGTTTCGCTCCGGAAACTGGCAAACATATAATACTGTCCGTTGTATTTATATACTTCCGGCGCAAAAAAGTCGCGGTCTGACCAGAAATCCGGCGGACGGGTGAAGCATTCATGCGGTTCACTCCATTCTGTAAGATCGGAGGACGTGTACACGTCGAGACCCTGCCATGGGATCGTCCTGGTAGTCGCGCCGCGGCGCGTACCGTACAAATAATAAACTCCGTCTTCGGCCAGTATAAATGGGTCGCGCAGGTGGATGTCAGAAAGCTTCATGGTGTATTCCTTTCGGGCGCTGCCGGTTGCGACTGTGCAAACGCAAATATCGATGATATTATAACATTGATGAAAATAAAAGTAAAATAATATTGTGGCAATGCAGTACGTATGATACAATATTGATATATTATTAATATGCAGAGGATCCATAATATGAACATAGTCCCGCGCTTTTCATTCAATTACCGCAGAAAACCATTTGACCTTGCCGACGCGAAAGTGACGCCCGCGGAATACGGGCGCTTGTACGAACTTCCTGACGGCCTGAAGATCGAGCTTCATATCGAAGAATGGCCCGCATATAACGCCATCAGCTGGACGCTGTGGTTCGAAAATTCAGGCGGGCAAGACAGCGGCCTGATCAGCGACATTTGCGACTGCGACGTGCCGTGGTGCTTTGCCGCCGGGCCGGGTAGTTCGGGTCAGGTGGCCGTGTTCGATACTTCCGGAAACGCGAGCTATGAAAGCTACCTGCTGGCCGAAAAGACGGTCGCGGAATTCTCGGTGCACCGGAAAGCATTGCCGCACGGAGCGAGCGCGGAATACCACCCCAACGGAGGCCGTTCCGCCAGCGGACAAATGCCGTTTTTTGACGTTTACGCGCCCGGCCGCGGTCTGATCGCCGCTGTAGGCTGGTCCGGTCAATGGCACGCTTCTTTTTCGCACCTTGACGGTGAGATCGTTCAGATCAAAACAGGCCTCGAGTACACGTCATTCAAGCTGCATCCGGGCGAGCGCATCCGCACGTCGTCGATCATGCTTATGGAGTACGAAGGCACGCAGGTACATGGCGGGAACATTTTCCGACGCCTGATCAAAAACGAGATCTGCCCGTTCACCCCCGACCGCTACCCGTTCGCGCTGGAGGGCATGGGGATGACGACCGCGAAACATTTGTTCCATCTTGAGCAGTTCCGTCAGCACGGGGTCAAAGCCGATTACTACTGGATCGATGCGGGCTGGTACGGCAAGGGCGGTTCGCCGGGCGCATCGGACTGGTACAAGCAGGTGGGCAACTGGCAGGTCAGGCCGGATGAGCACCCCGACGGGCTGAAAGACGTTGTCCGCTCGGTCAACGACTCGGGCATGAAGCTGCTTCTTTGGATGGAGCCCGAACGCGCCTACCCGGGAACAGACCTGGCCGTTGACCACCCCGACTGGCTGTACCCGCTTGACGGCTTCTACCTGCTTCTGCGGCTGGAAAAAGACGAAGTACGCGAATACCTGTTCGACATGATCTGCGGGTTTATTGACCGCCTGGGCATCGGCTGCTTCCGTCAGGACTTCAACATGGAGCCGCTCCAGTCCTGGCGCATCACCGACGAAATGTACCGCGGCGGTATAAACGAGATCAAATATATTATGAACCTTTATAAGCTGTGGGACGATCTGCGCGCAAAGTACCCGGAGCTGGTGATCGACAACTGCGCTTCCGGCGGCCGTCGTATCGATATCGAGTCGCTCCGCCGCACGATACCCGTGTGGCGCACTGACGCGTATTGCGAGCCCGACTGCGACCCGGACGTTGTCCAGACCCATATGTTCGGCTTTAACCGCCTTATCCCCTGCTCCGGCGGCGTGTGCAAAAAAATAGGCGACACTTATGCCACCCGCAGCGCTTACGCCCCCGCCTATGTTGGCAGCTGGTGGTGGACCGACCGCCCGACGCCCACGGAGGATCAGTTCGGATGGATGGCGAAAATGTGCAGCGAATACCGGGCGCTCAGGCCTTATTTCTCCTGCGATTTCTACCCGCTCGAGAACTGCGGCTGGTCCTATGCGCACGGCGGCTGGGCAGCATATCAGTACGACCGGCCCGAGGAAGGCGACGGCATCGTTATGGTATTCAGGCGCGCAGGGTCAAACTGCGTCACGTCCCGTTATCCGCTAAAGGGGCTGGAGCCCGGGTGCGTCTACACGGTCAAGGACATCGACAGCGGTGAAACGGTGGAGTTCAGCGGCGCGGAGCTCGCGACCAATGGCCTCGAAGTGTCGATCCCGGGTCAATACCAGAGCCGGATCCTGATGTATCGGAAGAATTGAACGCGCCGCTCAGCCCCTCTTCCTTTTCTTAATCGCAATGATCACCGCCCCGGCCGCGATGGCCGCTAAACCGATAACACCGGCGACAGTCAGCACCTTTACGAGGAATGACGGACCGGTTTTGGGGTCGGTTTTGGGGTCGGTTTTGGAATCAGTTTTAGGATCATTTTCGGGACCCGGCTGACCGCCCGAACCGCCATCCGAATCACCCGCGATGCTGCGGGCAATGCTATTGACCGCACTCTGCGCGTAATGGACCGATTCCGCCGAACCGACACTTATCCCGCCAAGCGCCTGGGCAAGACGGTCTGCATACTCAGGATAATTGTCAGCGAGCCAGCGATACTTGGCCACGTCGCGCGCACCCTCAGCAAGCATCTCGAAACGCGCGGACGAATGAGCTTCGGGCGAAGCGGCGCCTTTAACGTCGGGATAGATCAGGAAAATGTCCCCCGCGGCAAACAGCCGGTGCTCGGACGATTCCAGGGGCTCTGCGTTGAACGCGTCGTATGCCCAGCGAAGCAGGCCGTCGGCGCCGCATTTGGCCGTATACCAGATCGAATAGACGCTTTCATAAGGCGGATTGGACAGCGCACTGCATTGTCCGCCGCAGGTATACAGCGTTGTCACAAGACTCGATTCACGCCTGTGGGCGGTTATCGCACCCAGCTTGACCGGATCCATCGCGATCGCCAGCGAAAGGTCCGTCACGCGGTCAAACAAATATTCAGTGTCAAAGGTAAAAACGGCAAGCGCGGTCTTGAAGCATTGACCGTTCTCGTCGCGCACGGATTCCACCGCGTCAAGCACCGTCTCGACTATATCGGCAGGCCGTTCGTCCATTGCCAGATACACGCGCTCGAACCAGCCTTTCGCCTTCGTATGTGCCATAAAATCTTTCAGAAAACCGGTCCAGAGCGTGTTCCAGCGCTTCGACCCGGGAGCCGGAGATTCGGAAATCACACGGCCGTGCTTTTCGCTGTAGTAAGTGATCCTGTTCGCCCAATCCGCCATCGAAAACGCCAGGATCCTGCCGTTTACACCGCATTCGGAACACAGTTCGACATAATAATCAAAATCGGTATAGTCATATTCGAACGAACCGTCGGCCTTCTGGATCCATTTCACCATTGACGGGTACGGATCGGGCGTCTGCGAATTCCAGGGATCCTCCGTCACAGTAACCGTGATGCTGTTGCCCCCCGCCGAAGCATAAAGCATAAGCTGCGAGCGAAGTCCCGCCTCGTAAGCCGGGTCAAGGTGCGTGTTCCAAAGGCCTTCGATCCCGCTGCCGAAATACTCCGCGGTGGTTTTTCCGGAATAATAGCGGTTGCTGCTGTACGGGTATTGCCACAGTTCCAGCACCGTGTCATTTTCCGGCGCCCTCACACCGATCACCTCTACCGACAGCAGCATTTCGACGCTCACGTCCGGATCAGTACTGCGCACCGTGATATTGCCGCTGTATTTCCCCGGCTTTGCGTCGGTCGCGGTGGTGATACTGACCCAGACCGAAACCACGGATGAAGCCGGAAGTTCTTCGAGTGAATCGGAGTATAGCACGTCCGGAATATAAACGCCTGTGTCGTGCGCCAGCACGTTTTTCAGAAAGTATACGCGTATTTCGGCATCCAGCAGCTCATCGTTTTCATTCGTGAAACGCCCCGGGAGCGCCCGCACGCCGGTCAATTTTTCGCCTTTGGTCAATACATCGAATTTTACGGAGGCAGTATCGTTCTGCCATACTTCGGCGGTCAATTCCGGCGCGTTGGTCGAGGCCAATTTCCGGAACAGACGGTCATAATCCGAGGAGAGAGTGTGCGTATCGGTCGTGCCGGGTATTGCCGCGATCGATCCGCCCGCAGGCTCGCGCACCGTCACCTGAACGGTCGCCTTCATCCCGCTGCTGGCCCCGCCGGCATATAACGTGACTTCCGCCTTGCCCGTGCTCACCGCGCTGACAACGCCGTCCGCCGAAACCTCCGCCACGCCGCTGTTCGAAGATTCGAAAGTCACCTCGGGCAGATCCGCGGCATAATCGGGCAAAAAGCTGTACTCGAGCTGCTTCTGCATGCCCGGTTCAAGGACAATACTTGTTGTTTTTACCGATATCTTTTCGGGCCTGAGCTTTCCCGCGCCGCTGACAACAGCATAGTCAATGCTTGCCTCGTGCCCGTTCCCGGCCTTCGGGTTTTTATCCTTGATCAGCCTTATCGTGACGCTGTGCTCCCCTACACCGAGTTCCCCGCTCTCGTACAGCAGCACCTTCTCGATCCTTGACGCGTTGTACAGGTCGATCGTGCCCATATCGCTGCCATCAACGGTCACGCTTGCCATTGCCCCGTCCGGTACTTTATGGCCGTATATAGCAACTTTTGTGCCGACGAACCGGAACGTGACGCCGGGGTAATCTGTCCCGAATACCGCGGTCGTTGTCCAATGTTCGTCTCCGCCCACGAATCTGGCCGGATAGCCGCCTTCGTGCACCCATGAACCGTGAAACTCGAATTTGAAATTGCCTTTTCCGACTTCGCTGTCGTTTACGATGATCGTGTCCATTTCAACCTCTTCAGCCTTTTTGGTCTCTGCATCCTCCGCAAAATAATACGGCGCTAAAAAGCCGCAGAACAGTACTGTAGAAAGTACGAAAGCAAGCATCCTGGTCATTTTCCCTGCTCCTCAAACGCAGCTTTGTGCTCACGAAGAACCCGCGCTGCAATGTTGTAAATCATATCATCTTCTGTCATTGCGATGTGTCAAATAAACATAACGAAATAGTGCGGCAAGGTTGTCTCTGTATTCGGCAATAATATCATAAAGTATTATACATCAAACCGGAATTGCCGTAAAGAGATTGATGCATAAACGCGAATTTTCAAACTCACTTCCGGTTTTCGAATGGATGCTGAAATAAGTGTGAGAAATGTGTATACTCTTTCAAGGTGTTCTCGTATGGAAGGAAGAAAACAACATGAAACATTTTGAACACCTTAATTTTGAGCACAGAAAAACTGGCACAGGCTCTCGGTGTGACGAATCAGGCAGTAAGTAAGTGGGAATCAGCACAGTGTTGTCCGGATGTTATGCTTATTCCAGAGATTGCGAACTATTTCGGCGTTACAACAGACGAACTTTTCGGAATAGCTTCTCAAATTAATACGGAACGATCCGTATGGGTAACGGAATTATATGATACGGGTATCACCGCGCACCTCAGAGATTTTTCGGTCGAGAAGATACCGGCAGTTCAAAAGCGATTAAAAGGAAAAGACATGATAGTCATTGAAGATCATAAGATACGAAGAAATAAGGTGACGGAGCTATTATTTTTCCAATCCGAAATCCTCGCTCCATAAAACGTAGAGACCGGAATTTAATCGCCGGGCAGCGATTAAATTCCGGTCTTAAGCGGTGCATTATTCAATCTCTTTTTCTACTTTCTCTTTCCCCGTGTTTGGGCTCTAAAAGCCTGTAAAAACGGGGCTTTTTTTCTGCTCGTTATTCGATTTATCTTGATTATCCTCGCTCGTGTTGCAGAAAGTGTTGCAAAAAGGCGTAAAGAATAATGAGCAGTGGTTATGCAGTTGTGAAAGCCAGAGTCCACTAACGCAGGTGTATAAAGCCCGCCCAGCGGACTGGACGGGCAAAATTATATCAGAGATTCGTTTTGATGTACAGATGATCCACTAGATTGAGATCTCACCCGTCACCTTGATCACGCGCCCGATCTCAAACGCGCCCGAAATTGTCCCCCCGCCGGCCTCGAAGCAGGCCGGTTTGCCGTCAACTTCCACCGAATTGATCTCCGAATAATAAGGCAGCTCCAGCGAAGCGAGCCGCAGTTGACCCGCGAGGACCGTGAGCAACGTTTTGCGCCCCTTCCTTTCGAATCTGCCCCAGGCGGAGTCAACGAACCACAGCCCGCGGAAATCTCCTGCGTTGACCGGGCAGAACCCGATGGCACGATCCTGCATGTTGAACCGGAAGCCGCTGAACAACGGCATCAGCGCGAAACTGGCCATGCTGCGGGCGTAATTGGAGCCGCACTCGATCTCGTTCCAGGGGTTGCGGTTGAAGCCCCGGTAACGGTCCCGGATCGCCTTCACCACCGCCGTGCCCTCCTCTATAAAGCCTTCAGATATAAGCAGCCCGGCAAAGGCGTACTCGAAACCGTGCATCGACTCCTGGGCATAAGGGATCGGGATCGCCGGCATGCGTATTTCTTTCGGGAACGTGCAGATGATCGCACCCGCCTCGTCGTTGACCGCGAACAGGCGGAAAGTGTTGTAATGGGAGCGCATATCCGGCAGGAAGTTGTTCCTATACACATTTTGCAGCGCCGTGTGCAGGTGCGTTTTTTCAAAAACTTCCCCGATACCGCTGATATTGGCGTGCCATTGCGCCAGACATTGATCCAGAAGGCAGCCTTCGCCGATCTGGTATTTGATTTCGCCGGATTCGTCGTTCCAGTAGCCCATGGCGTCTTTAAACCGCTCCAGATACGTTTTATCCGTCAGATCCAGCTTCTGGGCGTACCATTTGCCGTTAAACAGATTCGATTCGCACCATGCCTGGCCGCGTTTGAACAGCTCACAGTATTTCGCGGCGGTCTCCTGCTCTCCCATCCGCTCCGCCATCTCGGCGCCGCACTTAAGCGCAGCCAGGTAGAACCCCTCGAGCCAGGAAGAAGGACCGAACAGTTCCACGTCCAGCGTATGGTGTTGACGCCCCTCCAGCACGCCGTCCCGGTCGTTGTCCCACTTATCATAATTCTGATCGTTCCAGGCATATTCGAGCGATTTTTTAACAGCCGGCCACAATTTCCGCAGCCACCCGTCATCGCCGTATAATTTCCAATCCCGGTACGTTTTGATGATCCCGCCCATCTGGCCGTCAACGCAAGCCCGGAAATCGTTCCGCTGGCGGCCGATCGGCAACGACATCCGGAATGCCATCCTGCCGTTTTCGTCCTGATTATATGTGAAATCCGTTTCCCTGATGGTCCGCTCCAGATTCGGGAACAGGAAGCAGAGCGCATAGGCGTAATTCCACACGTGCGTGCAGGTGCCTTCACAGGAGCCGGAGTGCTCCCACTCCCCTTCCCAGCCGTAAAACTCGCCGTTTTCAAGGCGCATGACCGTGGGTGTTTTTAGCACAGAAGTGGTGGCAGAGATCGCCTCGATCACCTCCTCCGGCAGCGTTGACGCAAACAGTTCGTCATGGTACTGTTTCGTGCCCTTCCAAAGCCTCTCCCATTCGGATAACGCATACCGGGCAGAATCGCGGGAATCCGGGAACAGTGTCGCATAATAATTCTTCCAGGTCACGTCTCGCTCTCCGCCTTTTCCATCAGGTTCGGTATAGCGGCTCCAATAGTTGTAGCAGTTCGGATAATTCCAGGATATCAGGTAGCGGAACCGGATCGTCTCTCCCGCTGCGGCAATCTTTTTAACCGCCAGGCAGGCGTGATCGTAGTGGCCGGGCTGGTCGTAGGACCGGTTTTCGTACGTATATTGTTCAGTGAAATTGCGCCAATACCGCTCCAGCCCGTCGTTCCAGCTGCCCCGGTACCAATACTGCTGGTATGAAACATCGCCGTCGGTACCTGTGGCCAGCGTCATATCGCCGTATTCTTTATCCTCCGGTCCCACCCGCTTCTGGCTGAAATAAATGGCGCGCAGGGTTTCGTCGGCAATATAATCATTCAAAGAAACGTCGTAGGGATTGCGGATGACTGCGCCCAGCGCGTATTCCAGGGGCCGGTCGGTGGTATTGGTCACTTCAAATTCAAAAAATGCCGCCGGTATGCCGGAATCTTTATCGTTCCCCGGGATCAGAGGGCTCCAGGCCGTTAAACGCACCATTCCGGGAAAACCGTTGTCCGAAAAATCGATGGAAGCGATCGGAAATTCGCCGGTAAATACGCAGTTCCGGAAATGCGGGAATCCGGCCATTGACGTCGAGGTCAATCCCGTTCCGAACCCGTGGCCGTACGCTCCCGCCAGATCCTTATTAACGTCGCCGTTGATCACCCGGGCGTCAATTAATTTCCCGTCTTCCATAGCTTTGATCGCGAAATGGGACATGCCGTTGTTGCTGCCTTTATTGGGCCGGTTAAACATCTCCCAATCGATCAGC
>JAGADO010000065.1 GCA_017613535.1 Clostridia bacterium
CCCGCCCTATGCCTCTGAGCCCCTGCCGTACACACGCCTGTCCCCTGTCCCGCGCTGGTCCCGTTGACAAGATGTGGTATAATTGCCTTATAAACATATTAGGAACGGTAAAAATGAACAAAATAACGGGATTACTGAAAAAATGCTTTGTTGACCCGCCGGAAGACGGCCGGATACAGTTTTTAAGATCATTATTTGTAGGCCTGGCCGCGACGCTCGTTGACATGGGAGTGCTCGTGGTCCTTAAAGAATTCCTGGGCCTGAAAAACCACACATTCATTGCCGCCACGATCGCATTCATTGCCGGACTCTTAACGAACTACCTGTTGTCCACGTTCTGGGCGTTCCGGGGCCTCAACACAAAATCACGCGGCGCAGAATTCACCATCTTCGCCATAATAAGCGTCATCGGCCTCCTGCTCAACAACCTGATCATCATGCTGTTCGAAGACGTGCTCGGACCCGCCCGCGTATTCGGCGAATGGCTGCCGCAGGACAAATACTATATAATCGGCAAGGTCGTTGCCACCGTCATAGTTTTCATCTGGAACTTCGGAATGAGAAAAATACTGCTCTACACAAAAAGAAAACCGAAAAATCAGAATGATCAATCCGACCTTCCGGTCAGCTGACCGAAAGGCTCAAGCCCTTCAAAATCAAGCTGCCTGAGCGCCTCATACACTGCGATCGCCACAGAATTGCTCAGATTAAGAGACCGCAGCCTCCGCCCCATCGGGATCCTCAGGCAGTGATCATAATTAGCCGCCAGAAGAGGCTCCGGAAGGCCGTGCGTCTCCTTGCCGAAAACAAGATAATCGCCGTCGCGGAACTCCGCATCCGTATAACGCCTGGCCGCCTTGGTCGTAAAGAAAAAGAACCTCGCTCCCGGGACGGCCTTCTTCCTCACAAGATCAAAATTATCGTATACCGAAACGTCGAGCTCGGACCAGTAATCAAGCCCGGCACGTTTTAGTTTGCGGTCGTCGATCTCGAATCCCAGCGGCTTAACAAGATGAAGATGCGAACCGGTACAGGCACACGTCCGCGCGATATTGCCCGTATTCTGCGGGATCTCAGGCTCGACAAGGACAATATTCAATCCGTTCATTTGATCATAACCTCTGCGCGATCGTTGCCGCGACCGTCTTCCTGATCTTAACCGCCTTAAACGGACAAAGTTCCTGGCAGCAATAACACCTGATGCACTTGTCCAGATCAGCCTTCGCCCGCTTCCCTTTCTCGACCGTTATCGCCTTCACCGGACAATGCCTCGCGCACTCCCCGCAGCTCCGGCACAGCTTCGTAAACACGGGCCGCGGCTTCATAAGCTTCTCGAGCGCCCTTCCAAGCAGACCGTCGCTGAAATGAAGGCGGGAATTACTGTCGTTGTACTTGACAACGAACCCGGAAGCGCGGCGGCGGGCTTCGGCGAGGTCAATATCTCCCCGCACGTCTGTTTCGCCGATCTCCTGCTGCATAAGCCCCCTCGCCAGAGCGGTCCTCGCCATAGGCACGCGGTCAATTGCCGCCCCAATAATATCAAGCGCCGCCCGGTCCGCCTCGAAAGCATTGTCCGACCCGATCAGGAGCCCCATATCGATCGGATCTCCCGCCGTCGGCCCGTCCTTGTGCATGCCAGTAACGGCATCAATAATGCAGAAACTGACCTTTGTCGACAGAAAAATATCGATTACCGTATCGGCGAAAGAATCGTAATCGGGCATCTTCATATGGTATTCGGCCTTATCAACGCCCGCGATCGCCCCGAACATATTCTTAACCGCTCCTGTGTACACCATCATGCCGTGCGTCTTAAGCTTGGCCAGGTCGATGACAACGTCCGCATCTGCCAGAGGCGTGATTATTTCGACGGTTTTCAGATATTTCCCGTCAGGATTTTTTACTTTTGTGACCGATGTATCGAAATTCAGCGCGGCCCCTGCCGCCATGGCCGCTTCCTCTATACCCGTAGCCCTGTAAATGCTTTTAAGCGCGGCCTTATCGTAAACTCCGCCGGGGCTTTCGGCGATCATAACGTTACCGCCTGCCTGAACGCACAGTTCCGCAGTCGCCCTGACCAGCGACGGATGTGTTGTCGCGGCCTCTTCCGGCTTTTTTCGTCCTATAAGGTTGGGCTTGATCACAACTTTCGCGCCGGGTTGAACGAATTTTTCGATTCCCCCGAAAGTATCAAAGACAGCTTTGACCTTTTCGCGCACTGTATCGTATTCGTAATTATCACAGCTTTGCAACGCAATCATAAATAAGTTCCGCCGCCTTTCTGAGCGCCCGTCCGCGATGACTTATCCTGTTTTTCTCCTCCGGATCGAGCATCGCCGTCGTCTTTCCGAATTCGGGCAGGTACAGCACAGGATCGTATCCGAACCCTCCGCTTCCGGACATTTCCCGCGCGATGTATCCTTTCAGATCACCGGACGTTTCTATCCGCACTTCCGAGTATAAAGGCGCCTTGCCGAACCTCACAAGAGCGGAAATGTGACATTCGAATCTGCCTGTCCGGCGATCGTCAGGCACATCGGTCATATTTTTAAGCAGTTTTTCGACATTTTTAAGATCATCCGCGTCTTCGAAGGAGCCGGGTTCGGAGGCGTATCTGGCCGAATAAATACCCGGCGCTCCGCCGAGAGCGTCAACACACAGTCCGGAGTCGTCCGCTATGACGCACACAGCTTTGAACCCGGAGGCAAAACTGCGAAAAGCGTCGCTCGCGAAAATAAAATTATCAAGCGACGAGGCTTTTATATACGCGTTTTCACCGAATGTCGAACCGCTCTCTTCGGGGGCAATATATTTCTGACCTGTTATCGCGGATACATCTTTCTGGGACATCACCGTGAGCGCATCTTCAGGCAGGAACGCGCTGAAAATGGCGCGGAACTCGCCAAGCTTGTGGGCGTTGCCGGTGGCCGCGGCAATAAGGATACCGCCCTTTTCGGAACACGCGCCGATCATTGACCGAGCACCTTTCCGAGCACGGAATTGATCGTGATGAGACCGATCGCACGGCTGTCGGAACTGTGGTTTCTGTTGTCGCCCATAACAAACAGCTGGCCTTCGCCAACGACCCACTTTTTACCTGCGCCTCTCCCGATATAGTTCGGTATCTCCGCCGGATTCACGTACTCTTCGCTGAGCAGGACGCCGTTCCTGTAGACGCCTTCTTCCTTGATCTCGATCACGTCTCCTGGCACGCCTATAACACGCTTGATCCAGTATTTATGCGAATAGTTGTTCTTCGTGATGCTCATCGTGATTATATTGTACTGGATCGATTCTTTGATCTCGACAAACAGATTCCGGTGCACCTGGTCGTGGTCAAATACCACTATATCGCCGAATTTTGGCTCGGAGAAGATGTAAGGAGCGCGGGAAATGAATACAGTCTGCCCGTCGTTGAACGTCTGGAGCATCGAGTTTCCCGAGACTTTGCTGATCCTGAAAAAGTATGCGTTGATGATTATCGCGACAAGAAAAGCGATCACGAATGTAAGTATCCAGCTGAGAATTTCTTTTCCCACGTTTTTCTTCCCTTTCGTCTTTTTACCTGTTCCGATATCCATGCGTTCAGGCTCCGCATGCGAACGCGTCACTTCTTTCCCGCCTTCGCCGCGGACAGCGTCGTTTTCAAGGAAGCGCGATGTATCGACCATATCGTCCGCAAGACGTACCGTCTGACCGGAAAGTTCCAAAGCCGCTTCTTCACCGGCGGTAATTGTCTCTTCAGCAGCGGCCATTTTCTCTTCAGCGGCGGTCATTTTCTCTTCAGCTACAAGTTCCGCCTCGGACGCTACTTTTTCTATTTCAAGATCGTCTCCGTAATCTCCGGCAGTCCTGTTCGTTTCGTCTCCGTTCATCCTGTGCACCTCTTTATTCATTTTCCGGAAGCTTTTATCCGCTCCGAACGTATGCATCCGCAATATTTCTGCCTGTAAAGGCCTATCTCCCTTGCCTCCGCCTGTCCCTTCCGGAACCCTGTGCGGAAATCTATATAAACAAAATCGAGCCCGTGCTTTTCAGCCGTTTCGGCGCATACCGCCTTGAGCAGTTCGTGATTCTGGTACGGGCTTACGAACAGCGTGCTCGTGATCGCGTCAAATCCGTGCGCTTTTGCGTGCTGCGCGGTCAATTCCATCCGCACTTTGTAGCACATCGCGCACCTTTCCCCGTCCGGCTCTCCCTGCGGCTGTTCTTTTCCGTCGGAGCGAACGAATTCCTCCCAGCTGAGCCTGTCGTAGTAAGGCAGGAAATCGACTTCGAGGTGTTTATAATCTGCCGCGGCCGCAGTGCTTCCGGCCCGCCTGACGAATTCGTCGTACGGGTGTATGTTGGGGTTTGCGAACAATCCCTTAAGTGCAGCGTCGGGCAGCAGGCGCCTGAATTCGTCGATGCAGAAGAGGCTGCAGGGACCGCAGCAAATATGCATAAGCACATTACCGGAGTATTGTGCGCGCAGATTTCCGTCTTCGGATACCAGGCCGTATGCGGCCGGCAATATGATACTCATTTCGTTTTCTCCGGTCAATTTCTGCCCGCGGCTTTTTCCCGTCAGACCGGTTTCGCCGTGAGCGCCGAAAAGCTGTGGCAGATCGCTATTGCCAGTGCGTCTGCCGCGTCGTCCGGTTTCGGTATGCGGTCAAGTTTCAGCATCATTTTTACCATCTGCTGCACCTGGTTTTTGTCCGCGCGTCCGTATCCTACGACTGTCATTTTTACCTGGAGCGGCGTGTATTCAAATACGGGAATGGCGTTTTCCGCCAGCGTTTCGACCGCTACTCCTCTTCCCTGCGCGACTTTTATCGCCGTCGTGGTGTTGCTGTTGAAGAAGAGTTCTTCTATGGCGGCCGCGGCGGGTTTGTATTCGCGTATTATTTCGTCACTGCCGTTCCTGATCGCAAGCAGCCGTTCGGTGAAGGGCATGCCCGCGGGCGTGGTTATGGCGCCGTATTTTACCATTGTCAGGTGGTTCGATACGCTGTCAACGAGCCCGTAGCCGGTTATCGCGAATCCCGGGTCAAGGCCGAGTATCAGCATTGACCTTCATCTCCTTTTTTTGCGCCGTTTTCGCCGCCCATGTCAAACAGCGTCAGTCTGTCGCTTTCGCGGCCCGAACCGGAGCCCGCGCCCGTTCCCGCGCCCGCACCCGCGATCTCCTGACCGTACACGCTTCCTTCGAACGGTATGCCGAGGTGTTTGTATGCGAGAGGCAGGACAACGCGTCCTCTGGGCGTTTTGTTTATGAATCCGAGCTGGAGGAGGTACGGTTCGTACACGTCTTCTATGGTGGTCGCGTCTTCGCCCGTTGAAGCCGCCAGGGTGTCGAGTCCGACGGGACCTCCGCCGAATTTTACGATCATCGTGAGCAGGACGTTGCGGTCAACATTGTCCAGCCCGAGTTTATCGACGTCGAGGAGGTCGAGCGAGCCGCGTGCTACTTTCGTCGTTATCACGCCGTCTGCTTTTATCTGTGCGAAGTCGCGGAGCCGTCTGAGCAGTCTGTTGGCAATTCTCGGCGTGCCTCTGGAGCGTCTGGCGATTTCTTCGGCGCCTCCGTCTTCGATCTCGACTTTGAGGATGCCGGCGCTTCTTTTTACGATGCGTGTGAGTTCGTCAACGCTGTACATTTCGAGTCTGTTGATGACGCCGAATCTGTCTCTCAGGGGTGCTGACAGGAGTCCTACCCTCGTCGTTGCCCCTACGAGCGTGAATTTGGGGAGGTCCATGCGCAGTGACCTTGCCGCCGGACCTTTGCCGATCACGATGTCGAATGCGAAGTCTTCCATCGCCGGGTAGAGTATTTCTTCGACAGCGCGGTTCAGTCTGTGTATTTCGTCGATGAAGAGTACGTCGAATTCGTTCAGGTTCGTGAGGAGTCCGGCGAGGTCTCCGGCTTTTTCGATCGCGGGGCCAGTGGTGATTCGGAGGTTTACGCCCATTTCGGATGCGATGATGCCTGCGAGTGTCGTTTTTCCGAGTCCGGGCGGTCCGTAGAGCAACACGTGATCGAGCGGTTCTTTGCGTTCTCTTGCGGCCTGGATGAATACGGAGAGGTTGCTTCTGACTTTTTCCTGTCCGATGTATTCGTCGAACCGGCGCGGTCTGAGCGTGGCTTCTTCCGTTTCTTCGTATTGTCTTATTGATGCTGATATGATTCTTTCGTCTTCCATCAGTTCTCCTGCGTGTTTGCGTGGCTGTTTAGAGGTTACACGGGGTTATCGCGGGCAAGTGCCGGGTGTGGCTTTTTCATTGCGAGTCACACGTGGGCAAGTGCCATGCGTACCGTTTGTTCGAGCGTCATTCCTTCTTTGTAGACTTTGCGCACGGCGTCCGTCGCTTCTTTCGAATTGTAGCCGAGCACCATGAGGGCGGCTGCGGCGTCGTTGACAACGTATCCTGCCGGGATGCTTGCGGGGATGTAGTCGTCTGCCTTGTCGACGGCTTTGAAATCTTTTGCGACTTTGTCCTTGAGTTCGAGTACGACGCGCTGGGCAAGTTTCGGCCCGACGCCTTTGCTTTTTGTGATCGATTTGTAGTCGCCTGTTGCGACGGCGAGGCAGAATTCGGACGGGGTCAATGTGTCGAGTACGGCCTGGGCGACTTTGGGTCCTACTCCGCTGACGGTGATCAGCATTTCGAATGCGGCAAGTTCTTCGCGCGATCCGAATCCGAAGAGTGACAATTCGTCTTCTTTTACGTTCAGGTACGTGTAGAGCCTAACCTTGCTTCCCTTCTGCCCGGCTCCGGCGGCAACGCGCGGCGATGTGTTCAGTTTAAATCCTATTCCCGCGACGTCAACGACAACAAAGTCTGCTCCCGTCTGTTCCAGTGTCCCGCTTATATAGTCAAACATTGCCTGCGCCCCCCGGATGATTTCTTTCGCCCATTTTACCACACCGCGCCCGCCCGTTTCAAGAGTGCAAGTGGTACAGGCGGTACAGGGGACAGGGCAGTGTACCCGGATGCGGGCAAC
>JAGADO010000066.1 GCA_017613535.1 Clostridia bacterium
AGTTAAGAATTTCGTTCTGCGAACCGGATGATGACACGAATGAATAATTGCAAGTGGCAAATTGCCATTTGCAACTTGCCACTTGCCACTAATCTGTCATTTCTCCGCATTGTCGGCAGCTTTTTTCTTCGGCCTTCCGCGACCGGTGCTTTTCGCCTTCTTAGGAGAAGCAGGTTCGTTGTCAGCAGCTTTTTCAGTGTCTTTGGCTTCTGTTTTAGCTGCGGGCTTGCTCTCGGCCTTGGTTTTCGCTTTAGCTGCGGGCTTGCTCCCGGCTTTGGCCTTCGCTTTCTCGGCTGGATTTGCCTCTTTTTTCACTGCGGCTTTTCTGGCAGGCGATTTTCTGGCGGGCATTTCACTTACTGCCGGCTCTTCTTTTACCACAGGAGCTTCTTTTACCACGGGAGCTTCTTTCACCGCAGGCGCTTCTTTCACCGCAGGCGCTTCTTTCACCGCAGGCGCTGCAATAACCTCGGAAACCGGGGCGGCAGGAGCAGCAGCGGGAACGACAGCAGACACCGCGGGCTTTAAATCCTTGCGGTGCGAACGGCTCCTCGAAGAATGCTGGCTCTTTCGGGCGGAATTGTGTTCCGCGGCCGGAGACCCGGTTTTTTCGGCTGCCGGGATTTTTTCGGCTGCCGGGTTTTTTTCTGCTGCCGGGATTTTTTCGGCTGCCGGGATTTTTTCTGCTGCCGGGTTTTTTTCTGCTGCCGGTTTTTTTTCGGCTGCCGGGATTTTTACGGTCGCTGCTGCTTTAGGCGCGGCATTAAGATCAGCTGCGGGCTGCGGCTTGGAATCGTCGCGACGCTCTTCCTCCATCTTCCGGCGCTCGTCAGGCCTCAATCGGAGCAGGTAATTGCTTGGACCTTTCTGCTTACTCTCACAAAAACCGAGAGAAAGAAAATATGTTGTCCAGATCTTGCGCTTGCCGGCAAAAAGAGGCAGATCGGCGTAATCCTTAACATCGAGATTAGGAAACGTCAGCTTGAGCTTATTGACCATCGTACTGGCCGAGAACCAGCCGTCATCCTCTTTGCAATCGAACAGAAAATCGCGGATCGCGCTTCTGAGTTCGCGGTCGCTGAGAACCTTCGCGGGCTCGGGGGCAATATCTTCGCTGCTGTCTGCGTTGTCAGCAAATTTCTCGCCGGCAGGAACATCGTTGTCCGCCGGGCGGTCATCCTCGTCCGGCACGGCGTCGTTCCTCGGATCTCTGTCGACAATTCTCGCCCTCAGCGAAGGCCTGCGTGACGCCACTCTCAGCTTTTTTTGCTCCGTCAGCTCTTCGGCGATGCGGCGCGACTCTCTCAGCACGATAAATTCGGTGCAGGCCGCTCTGAACGATGCGGGGGCAACGTCGTCTCCCATTCCTATCACGATCATCCCGCTTTCTCTCAGTCTGAGAGCGAGGCGGGTGAAATCGCTGTCGTTCGTGACGATCGCGAATCCGTCAACTTCTCCGGTGTACAGTATGTCCATCGCCTCGATAACCATGGCGATATCCGTCGCGTTCTTACCCTTGATATAATTGAACTGCTGCACCGGCGTGAGTGCGAATTCGACAAGTTTTTCCTTAAGCATGCTGCGGTTGTATTCGGCCCAGTTTCCGTATATCCTGCGGTATGTGGCGGTCCCGAAAAGAGAAATCTCGCCGAAGATGCGCTCAAAACGCTCCGGCGAGACATTATCCGCGTCAATAAGCACTGCGAATTTTTTCATGTCTTCCATAATGTTTTCCTCCTTTCCTGAATATTTCGCGGTATCCGTAAACCGTACCGCTGTTTAAATTATACTACCGGAACGGACAAATAACAAGATGTTGATATTTTCCGCGCTCATATTCCTTTTTTCCACGAAATATGGTAAAATCGTCACATGACCGGCGGAGGAGGAGCAAGGAATGGATAAACTACTCGTCATTGACGGGAACAGCATCATAAACCGGGCGTTTTACGGGACGCAGAACAGCTTTATGAAAAACGCGGAAGGGCTGCCCACGGGAGCGGTATTCGGCTTCCTGACGATCTTTTTCAAACATATTGACAGCCTGAAACCGACGCATGCCGCGGTCGCCTTTGACATGAAGGCCCCTACGTTCCGCCATAAAATGTATACGTCATATAAAGGGACGCGTAAACCGATGCCTGATGACCTTGCCGCGCAGATGCCTGTGCTGAAGGAACTGCTCGATGCGATGGGCGTGAGACGCACGGAACTTGAAGGATTCGAGGCGGACGACATTCTCGGGACGCTGTCGAGGCGGTTTAAGGACGAAGCAGGGGGAGAGGCGGTCATACTGACGGGAGACCGCGACGCGCTCCAGCTCGTTGACGAGAATATATCCGTTATGCTCGCCGGTAACAAGGCGGACGTGCTCTACGACGCAGGGACAGTTGCCGAAAATTACGGAGGATTGACGCCGAAGCAGCTGATCGACTTAAAAGCGCTTCAGGGTGACAGTTCGGACAATATCCCCGGTGTTCCCGGGGTCGGTCCGAAGACGGCGATCGAGCTCGTTACGCAGTATGGTTCGCTGGACGAGCTGTACGCGCATGTTGACGAAATACCGAAGGCGGGTCTTCGTCAGAAGCTCGCGGACAACAAATCTCTCGCGTATCTCAGCAAGGATCTCGGCCGCATCGATACGAATGCTCCTGTGGATCTCGGTCCGGACGGGTTCGATTCGCTCAGGCTGCGAGGCGGCAACGATGCTGCTTTGAGGGCCATTTCAGATAAGCTTGAGTTCAAGCGCTGGGAAAAGAGGCTCACAGGCGGAGATATTTTCAACACGGGCGCTGCTTCAGCCCCGGCTTCTGCTTCAGTTTCAGTTCAAACTTCTGTTCACGCTTCTTACGCTGCCGGGGAAGATCAGTCAGGCAGCATTTCTCTTTTCGATTTCATCGGCGGAAGCTCGTCGGATGCGTCGGATGATAAAGATGCGGGCGATAACGCGGCAAATGAATTGTCACCGCCCGGTTTCTGCGCTTTAGTATACGGCATGAAAGACCCATACATCCTGATCGACCATGATCCTCAGGAAGACGTGCGTGATTTTACGCTGTTTGCCCCGGAACAGCAGGACGGGCAGGCGGTGAAATATTGTTCGTATAAGTGCCGCTTCGGTGACGGCGAAGGCAGCGGCGAGCCCGATGCAGACGTCATAAAACTGCTCGAGGATGCGAACGTAAAGAAGGTGCTTTTCAAGTCGAAGCCGTTCATGCGCGAATGCTTCAGGCACGGTATAGATTTCAAAGGGCTGGCAGGAGACCTGTCGCTCGCATCGTACCTGCTTGACTCAACGCGCGGCTCGGACGATTTCCAGATGGTCGTGAGGTTCCTTGCCGGCCGCTCGTACGCTGGAAGGGCGGAAGCGATCGGCAGAGCATACGCGGAGGCGATCGTAAAACTTGACGCGGCGCGAATGACGGAACTGTACGGGAAAGTTGAACTGCCGCTCGCTCCGGTGCTCGCAAAGATGGAATTGAGAGGATTCCGCGTTGACCCCGAAGTGCTCGAAGCTGAAGGCAGGGAGATGGACGAAAGGATCGCGGAACTCCAGCAGCAGATTTACGATTACGCCGGTTACGTGTTCAACATCAATTCCACGAAGCAGCTCGCGAAGGTCCTGTTCGAGGATCTGGGGCTGCCTGGTTCGAAAAAGACGAAGAGCGGCTATTCGACCGATTCCGACGTGCTGGAAGCGCTTTATAATGACCATCCGATCGTGCCGTGCATAATAGAATACAGGCAGAACGCGAAACTCAAATCGACGTACATCGACGGACTCCTGAACGTAATTGACCGCGGAACGTGCCGCGTATATTCCACGTTTAACCAGAACCTGACGGCCACGGGAAGATTGTCCTCGTCCGAGCCGAACCTTCAGAACATACCTGTGCGCAGCGAGCTGGGCAAGCTTATCCGCAAGGCGTTCGTGCCTTCGGATGGTTCTCACGTGCTGATCGACGCCGATTATTCGCAGATCGAGCTGAGGGTGCTGGCGTCAATGTCCGGCGACCCTCTTATGATCGCTAATTTCGAGAATGATCTGGATATTCACACTTCTACCGCTGCCGTCGTGAACCGCGTCCCGCCCGAGATGGTAACGGCTCAGATGAGGTCCCGCGCAAAAGCGGTAAACTTCGGTATCGTGTACGGCATCAGCGGGTTCGGGCTCGCGCGCGATCTGGGTATATCGAATTACGCAGCAAAGCAGCTGATAGACAGCTATTTCAGCCATTATCCGGGCGTCAAGGCGTTTATGGACGGCTCCGTTGCTTTTGCGAGGGACAACGGCTACGCGGTCACGCTGCTGGGCCGCAGGCGTCCTCTCCCCGAACTTAACCCGTCGAACAAATATCCTACGCGCCAGTTCGGTGAGCGTGTGGCAATGAACATGCCTGTCCAGGGTACTGCCGCGGATATCATAAAGCTTGCGATGATCAACGTCGAGAACGCTCTCGAGCGCGGCGGATACAAGTCGAAGCTGATACTTCAGGTGCACGACGAACTGCTGATAGATGCCGCTGCGGACGAGGCGGACGACGTGGCGGAACTGCTCAGGCGCGAGATGGAAAACTGCTTTAAACTTAACGTACCGCTTAAAGTTTCGGTATCGAAATCCGACGTGAGCTGGTATTATTGTAAATAGAAAACCGTCACAGGAGAGGTTGGTTTTAATGCGTGATTTGAAAGTTTTGGGAGTTACGGGAGGAAGCGGCACGGGAAAATCAGTCGTGTGCAGGATGCTCAGAGCCAAGGGCGGAAGAGTTATTGACGCCGATCTCGTGGCGAAAAGGACCGAGATGTGCGGAGGAAGCGCGTACGAAGAAATAATTGACAGATTCGGCGCGGAAATACTTGACGAGGAACGGGAGATCGATCGCGTTAAGCTGGGTGATATCGTGTTCAGCGATCCGAAGGCGCTTCGTGACCTCAATGCGATCGTGCACAAGCACGTTTCGGTCGAGATAAAGCGCCGCGTGCAGTTTTACAGGGATTCGGACGATGAAAGCATCAGGTTCATAGTGCTTGACGTGCCTATACCAATCGAAGACGGATTTTTCGACACGTGCGACTATATCTGGGCGGTCACGGCGAACAACGACATCCGCGTCGAGAGGCTTATGCGCAGGATGAATATTTCGGAGGAGAACGCCGAGCGCAGGATCGCCGCACAATGGACGAACCGCGAATACGCGGATATTGCCGACTGCGAGATCGTAAACGAGGGCACAGTGGATGAGCTTAAACAGCTGGTAGATTTCGAATTCAGACGCTTTGCGGAATTCTGCGGCGTTGACGACACGCGCACGATTGCGGAAAACGATTGACTGCGCACAGACCGCTAAACAACGGGGGGAGGACAATACTATGAAGTACGATTGCATTCGGCCGGGACAGGTCTGGCTCGATACGAAAGGCGAGCGCATTCAGGCACACGGCGGGTCCGTAATGTACCTTGACGGTCAATATTACTGGTACGGCGAGAACAAGGAGTTTACCACGCCCGACAGATCGATCTGGCACTGGGGAGTGCGCTGCTACCGTTCTTCCGATCTGTATAACTGGGAGGATCTGGGCCTCATCATTCCGCCCGACACGGAAAATCCCGCTTCGAGCATCCATCCTTCGTCGATGATGGATCGCCCGCATATCATTTACAATAAAAAGACGCGCAAGTTCGTGTGCTGGCTCAAGATCATGGAGAAAGACGGTTCTCAGTCCGAGACGGTGCTCACGGCTGACGCGATCACCGGTCCATATACGGTCGTGCGCGAGAAGCTTTACCCGCTTAATATGAGCGCGGGGGATTTCGACCTGGCTGTAGCGCCGGACGGGAAGGCATACTATTATTTCGAGCGCGTGCATTCCGAGACGATCTGTGCCGATCTTACGGGAGACTACACCGACGTCACAGGTTATTATTCGACGCATTTCCCGCGCTGCCATCCACCGTACGTTCGCGAAGCCACGGCACATTTCGTGCGCAAAGGAAAGCACTACCTCGTGACATCCGGAACGACAGGATATTACCCGAATCCTTCGGAGATCGCCGTCGGTGATTCGTGGCACGGCCCGTACACTGTTCTCGGAGACCCGCATCCGGGCGATGAGAGCCGCACTTCTTACCACAGCCAGATCTCGAGCGTTTTCAAGGTGCCGGGGAAGCGCGACCTTTATATCGCGTGCGCAGACAGGTGGATGCCGAATGCCATGGACGTGCCGTATGAATCGTACGAAAAAGCGTTCAATATTCTGTTCGGCGATTCGTCAAGTGCGGAGGAGAGAGAATGGGCAGGAAAACTGATGGGTTCACTGCCGCGCGAAATGACGTGCAAAGCAGACTATGTGTGGCTGCCGATTGTTTTTGACGGCAATGATATTCCGCGCATCGACTGGCGCGATGAGTGGCGGATCGAAGATTACGAATGAATGAGATAAGCAGCATTGTCCCCGAACCGTTACAGACGTCTGTACGGAAAATGACCGCACGCATCGGGAGCATTCTCGGGAGCGGGCTTTTGTCCGCATACCTTTACGGTTCCGCAGCATGCGGTGATTTCAGGCCCGGCTGGAGCGATATCGATATTCTCGTGCTGACGTCCGGGACAATATCCGTTCCGGCAGCGGAAAGGCTCGTATCGCTTCGTCAGGAGATGCTTTCGGAGGAGCCGGACAATATTTATTACCGTTCTTTCGAGGGCGGTATGCTGTCGCTTGATGCTTTTCGGAACAATGCGCCCGACAGGGTCGTTTACTGGGGGACAAGCGGCGAGCGTATCTCTGAGCGATACGATTTTAACAGTTTTTCGCGTCTCAGCCTGATCGACAGCGGCATACTGCTGTCGGGAGAGGACGTGCGCGGAAAGCTGCCTGTTCCGTCATTCGACGAGCTAAAAAAGGACGTCGCGGCTCACCTAGATACGATACGAAAATACGCGCACCTTTCGGGCAGAAGTTTGTACTCGTTCGGCTGGATGCTTGATATATCGCGATGCCTGTATACGCTTATGACCGGGAAGATCGCGCCCAAGACCGCCGCGGGAGAATGGGCACTGGAGCAGGGACTTTGTCCTGTGCCCGAAGTGCTGGAATATGCGCTTAAAATACGCCGCTCCCCGTTATTGTTCCGGGACGACCCGGATGTGCAGGAGTTTGCCGGATCGATAAATGATGCCGTTCAGAAATATGCAGACGTGCTTGAGGCTGCTATGCATCGATCGTCGATATCGTGAGAGTCGTTTCTTCGAGCACGTCCAGCAGTACGCGTACGGTGTCAAGCGACGTGAACATCGTTACGTTGTTTTCCGAGGCTGTGCGGCGGATCTTGCGCCCGTCGCTCTCCTGCGCTGGAGTGCCAATGTCGCGCGTATTTATCACGTAGGCAATATGTCCCTGCCGTATTGACCGCAGTATCTCGTCGCTGCCGTCGCCTATCTTCTTGAGCACGTGCGTACGAATGCCGTTGCCCTTTAAAAATGCCGCAGTGCCCGCTGTAGCCTCGATATTGAACCCCAGATTGTAGAAACGGCGGATGAGAGGAAGCGCCTCATCCTTATCCTTATCCGCGATCGTTGCCAGCACCGTGCCGTAATTCTGGAGATGCGTGCCGGATGCCTGGAGCGCCTTGTACAATGCGCGGTTCAGCTTATCGTCGTAGCCGATCGCTTCGCCGGTAGACTTCATTTCGGGCGACAGCACCGCGTCGAGGCCTTTGATCTTGTTGAAGGAGAACACAGGCACTTTTACGTAGAAACGTTTTTTCTCTTCCGGATAAAGGTCGAAATAACCCTGTTCTTTCAGCGATTTACCGAGGATAACTTCCGTTGCGATGTCCGCCAGGCTGTAGCCGGTCGATTTTGAAAGGAACGGCACGGTGCGGGAAGAACGGGGATTGACCTCGATGATGAATACGTTTTCGTCTTTATCCACGATAAACTGGATGTTGTAAAGTCCCACGATGCCGATGCCCAGACCGAGCTTTTTAGCATACTGAAGGATGATGCCTTTCACGCGGTTCGAGATGGAGA
>JAGADO010000067.1 GCA_017613535.1 Clostridia bacterium
CGCGAAGATCTGTATGGAGCAGGAGAGCGCATACTTCACTTCTCCCGCATTCGTAGGTTCGTCCGACGCGCGCGACCAGGTAGGAAAGCTGCTCGTCGCATACGTTTCCGCATCCGCCGGCACTTCCGATGCCGAGCTCCGCAAGCTCTTCAAGGACGCTTACGACCGCTGCGTGACGCTTAACAAATAAGCCTTACGCGTTTACCGGAGGATAATATGAATAACACGAAATTTCTCCGAATATTAAGAGCAGGGCTGGCCGCGCTGCTTGCGCTGACGATGGCCGTCTCGCTGCTTCTGGCGAGCGGCTGCCACGTCGATAAAAACGGCAAAGATCCGTCCGGCGGAACTCCTGAAGCGGATATCATAGGCGAGTGGGAGTACGAAAGAGACGCCTCGCTGCCTGACTTTGCCACGATGGTAACGCTTAAGACGTCGGATATCGAAGCCGATTTCGATAAGACCGGGCGCGGCCTTGTAACCGTCGAACAATTTATTGACGGCGATACGGTCCATTTCTGGAACAATTCCCACACGGAGATCATCAAGGTCCGTTTTGTGGGTATTGACACGCCCGAATCCACCGGAAAGGTAGAGCCGTGGGGCCATCCCGCTTCGATCTACACCAAAACGAGGCTCCAGAACGCTTCCCAGATCGTGCTCGAGAGCAACGAAGAGGGTACACCGACTGTTGACTCCACCGGCGACCGCTACCTCGCGTGGGTATGGTACAAACCAAGCGGAAGCGACACGTGGCGGAACCTCAATATAGAGATACTTTCGGATGGCCTTGCGATGGGTAAAAGCACATCTTCGACGCGCTACGGCGACGTTGCGATGGAAGCTCTTACGAGCGCCAGGACCGAGAGGATAAACCTCTATTCCGGAAAGCGCGACCCTCTGTTTTACTACGGAGAAACGATCGACCTGACGATCAAGGCGCTCGTTATGAACCGCTCCGCATACAGTTCCCTCAAGGTGCGCTTCGAGGGAGTCGTCACTAAAGAGAGCGGCGGCGGAATCTATATGGAGGAGTTCGACGAAGATACGCAGCAGTACTACGGCGTATACGTTTACGGAGGCTACGCGCCGCTGGCACCGAAATTCCTTGTCCCGGGCTACAGGCTCTCGGTGACGGGGACCGCGGATGACAATGAAAACTTCGGCTTCCAGGTCTCGGGCCTTTCGTTCTCGCTGATCAATCCCACCGATGACGACACCAGGATCATCGAAAAAGACGTGGAATTCCATCCGACGCTCATCACCGCAAACGATCTGCTCACGAACGACACGCTCGAAAACACATTCGTGCGTCTTGAAAACCTTACCGTAACATCCGTATACACCACAAAGAACAACGGCGCCACGGCGAGCGACGGAGCAATGACGCTTACCTGTAAGTCTGCCGACGGCAAGACAGTCACTGTGCGCACAGTTAAACTCACGCTCGACGGAGAGACCGTCACCGAAGATTATTTCATGGGCAAGACGATGAATGTGCAGGGTATATTCACGTTTTACCAGGGCAGCCCGCAGCTGAAACTGTTTACGCTCGCGGACGTTGAAATACTGCAGTAAAACCGAAAAGCAGTACGACTGAAAATATAAACGAAGAATCAGACAAGGAGCAATCTTTATGAAAAGAAAAACACCTTTATTATTGATCGTCCTGGCTCTGGCACTGTCCCTTACGGCATTCGTATTCGGATGCAATAACAATAAGGGTGGAAAAGATGCGGAGCCTACGGGAAAGCCCGCGGAGATCACGCAGGAGCTCGTTGACGGCGCGGCGCAGATGCTGTACGAATACAACAAGCCCGGCGAAGACAACTCCGTTGCGGCAACGTTCTCGCTGCCCACGAAGATAGTTGACTACGACGGCATCGATCTGGACGTTGAGTGGACGCTCGACGGCGGTAATGGGCTTGTCAGCCTTGTGCCTGCGGACGGCGATAAGGTCAATGTCGTTGTCGACCCGAACGCCGATGCAGACACGCCTTTCACCGTTAAGGGTACCGTCAAGGGCGGCGAATTCTCCAAAGATATCGCGCTGAATTACGTCATCAAGGGTTTCGAAGTCGCGACCTGGGATTACTGGGCGGCCAACACGAAAGATGTGGCCATGAACATCCGCGGCACCGTGATCGCGAAGTACCCCTACAACGCCGATAATAAGAACACCAGCATCTTCATTGCGGACGCTGACGGACAGCACGGCTACTTTGCGTACCGTATCAAGTGCGACACGCAGGAAGCGTACGACACCGACCTGGCGATCGGCAACGTGGTCATTGTCAACGGCAAGACCTCCATCTATAACGGCTTCCGCGAGATGGGTTCCGGCTGCACCTACACCGTGCTCACCGGCAGTGACGGCAAACCGCTCACCGCAGAAGTGACGAAGATCGCCATTGACGACCTGTTCGACGGAAGAGCAGATCTTGCATCCGCGCTCGATCCGCTGCAGGCAATGACCGTCACCGTAAGCGGCGCGACGATAAAGAGCATTGACGACAGCGGCACGAAAGCGACCGTGACAGTGGAGAAGAACGGCACCGAGCTGAAGATCTTTATGAACAATACCTACACGCTCACGCCCGACGAGTACACCGAGATGATCGGCCAGCTGGCTGTCGGCTACGTGGTCGACGCCGAGGGTTCCGTGGCCTGGTACAACGCGCCGCAGATCTACCCCTACGCCGGAACCGTGAAAGTCCAGTCCACTGAAGTTTCTGATGCGGATAAGATCACCAACGAACTCGCTGCGATCACCGTACCTTCTGCCGTACGCGAAAATACCGAGATCGCACTGCCTGCCGCAGGCGCCAACTACACCGACGTAGCGTTCACTTATGAACTGAAATCCGGCGCCGCGACTCTGGCTGACAATAAACTTACTATCACGGTAGGCGATAGTCTTGACACCGTTGTCCTGGCCGTGAAGGCCGCCTGCGGCAGCGAGACCGCCGAGAAAGAGTTCAGCGTTTCCGTAATACCCGAGAACCTGAGCCCGGCCGGCATTCTTGAAGCACTGTATGCTCTCGGAGCCGGAGAAGCGCTTCCCGGCACGTACACCCTCACCGGTGTGGTCAAAGAAGTAAACACCGCCTTCAATCCCGAATACAACAACGTCACCGTAACGATCGTTGTCGACGGCAACGAAGCTCAGACGGTCCAGTGCTTCAGACTTACCGGAACAGGCGCTGATCTCATCGGCGCAGGCGACACGATCACAGTCACCGGTAAACTGAAGAACTACAACGGCACGCGCGAATTCGACGCAGGCTGCACGCTCGATTCCTACACCAAAGCAGGCGACGCACAGCCCACCGAACCCCAGCCTACCGAGCAGCCCACCGCTCAGCCCACCGAAAAACCCGCTGATCCCACTGAGCCGCCCGCAGACACTCCCGAAGCTATCCTGACGAAGCTCTATGCTCTTAAGGCAGGCGAGGCTCTCGAAGGCGAATACACGCTCACGGGCGTGATCTCCGCGGTCAATACCGAATTCAGCACGCAGCACAAGAACGTGACTGTGACGATAGTTGTCGGCGGCGACGAGGCGAGACCGGTCCAGTGCTACAGACTCCAGGGCAACGGCGCTGATACGATCAAGAAGGGCGATACGATCACCGTCAAAGGAAAGCTGAAGAACTTCAACGATATATTCGAATTTGACGCGGGCTGCGAGCTCGTGCGCATCGATATCGTTTCCGAGAAAGAGGAAATCTCGTACAATTCGACGGAAGAAATCATTGCCGCACTGTACGCGCTTAAGGACAACGAAACTCTTACCGGTCCTTTCACTCTTACCGGTAAGATCAGCACGGTCGATACGGCATGGAACGATCAGTTCAGCAACATCACGGTTACGATCATCGTTACCGGATTCGAGGACAAGCCGGTCATGTGCTACAGACTCGAGGGAGACGGAGCTAAGGACCTCAAGGTCGGCGACGTCATCACCGTTACGGGTAATTTCAAGAACTACAAAGGAACGTATGAGTTTACGCAGGGCTGTAAATTAGACAGTGTAACTGCGGGCTGATACGATGAAGGCGGCCGGACGGAACGGTGTCTGAAACAGAACCGTTCATCCGGTCGCCTCTTCTTTCGGATCCGGGGCGGAAACGTTCTTTGAAGCGCTACCGCAGCCGATTCTCTGCTTGAATAAATTGACCTTAATATGATATAATTCAAAGCAGTGCGGCGTTGTCCGCATATACTGGAGGTGTAAAAATAAATATGATCAGGAAAATCGTTCCGATGATGATAGTTATAGCTATGCTCGTATCGTCATTTGTCATTTTCGGCGGCATCAGAGCAAACGCGGAGGAGAATACAGTGAGTATTTCCGCTTCCGAGTTTGGCGTTCAGGATGCTGCAGAAGCTACTACTCATAAAGTAAAAGGCATCACTTTTAAATTTGAAAAGGGAACAGGTTCGAACCCGCCTAAATATTATAACAGCGGCGCCGCTGTCAGGACGTATTCCGGTAATACGATGACGATCTCGGCAGACGTGACTATTACGAAGATCGTTTTCACTCTCGATACTTCGAAGACCGGAGCGGTATCTGCGGCTTCCGGTACATATACCGCTGAGTCGCTGACTTGGGAAGGCAGTGCAAATTCGGTCGTTTTCACGACTGACAGCGGACAGATGAGATATGCCACGTTCGCGATCACTTACGAGGGAGAGCTTTCGACCGAGCCATCTGACGAGCCCGCGACAGACGAGCCGGAAACACCCGTGCTTGACACTCCCGAGAAGATCCTGGAAGCCGCGTACGCACTTGGAACAGGCGAGGAGCTTGCCGGCGGAAATTATACATTGACCGGCGTTATAACCGAGGTCAATACCGCGTTTAACTCAAAGTTCGGAAACATCACCGTTACAATAGTTGTCGGCGAAATGACCGATAAGCCGATCCAGTGCTTCCGCCTGATAAACGGCACAGGCATTGAGAATGGCGTTGAAACGATCGGTGTGGGAGACACGATCACCGTTACCGGAAAGATCAAGAACTACAGGGGCACCGTTGAGTTTGACGAGAAGTGTACGCTTGACGCTTTCACGAAAGCTGCTCAGCCCGGCACCGAACACGGTACCGAACCCGGCACCGAGCCCGCGACAGACGAGCCTGAAACACCCGTGCTTGACACTCCCGAGAAGATCCTGGAAGCCGCGTACGCACTTGGAACAGGCGAGGAGCTTGCCGGCGGAAATTATACATTGACCGGCGTTATAACCGAGGTAAATACCGCGTTTAACTCAAAGTTCGGAAACATCACCGTTACAATAGTTGTCGGCGAAATGACCGATAAGCCGATCCAGTGCTTCCGCCTGATAAACGGCACAGGCATTGAGAACGGCGTTGAAACGATCGGTGTGGGAGACACGATCACCGTTACCGGAAAGATCAAGAACTACAGGGGCACCGTTGAGTTTGACGAGAAATGCACGCTTGACGCTTTCACGAAAGCTGCTCAGCCCGGTACAGAACCCGGTACAGAGCCTGGCACAGAGCCCGCGACTGACGAGCCTGAAACACCCGTGCTTGACACCCCCGAGAAGATCGTTAACGCGGCGTACGCGCTTGAGACGAACAAAGCTCTTGACGGCGAGTACACTCTCACCGGCGTCATTACTGCTGTAAACGATCCGTACAGCGAGAGATTCAATAACATTACAGTAACGATGGTCGTTGAAGGCATGGAAGATAAGCCGATCCAGTGCTACCGTCTTACCGGAGAAGGTGTGGCGGCTCTCAAGGCAAAAGACAAGATCACGGTTAAAGGCGTTCTGAAGAACTACAACGGAAAAGTCGAATTTGATGCAGGCTGCCAGCTTCTCGCGGTGGAGGCATCTCAGGAAGAAGTCCCCGTGCCCGAAACGCCCGAGGAGATCGTGAATGCGGCGTACGAGCTCGAATCCGGCGCGGCAATGCCCGGCACGTTCACTCTTACCGGTGTGATCAAATCGATCGACACCCCGTGGAGCGAGCAGCACGGAAATATAACCGTAACGATCATTGTCAACGGTATGGACGATAAGCCGATCATGTGCTACAGACTCGCGGGCGACGGTGCCGCTGATCTGGCTATCGGCGACAAGATCACAGTGACCGGTTCGATCAAGAACTACAGCGGCACTCGCGAGTTCGCGCAGGGCTGCACTCTGGACAATGTCGAGAAGGCCCAGCAGCCTCAGCCTCAGACGGGCGACATGGCGGTGGCAATGTTCGCAGTGGTCGCTGTTCTGGCTGTTGCCGGCGCGGTCGTGCTCAGGAAAAAGAGTGAGATCTGAATTGAGTAGTTAAGCTCAAGCGAATCTGAATGATTAAAAAAGGCTGCCCTGAAAACGGGCGGCCTTTTTTACATTAGAAGAAGCTTTTGATAAATATCTCGAGTCCTATTATTATCAGTATTATCCCGCCGATGATCTCTGCGCGGTTTTTAAGCTTTTCGCCGAATTTTCTGCCTATCAGTATCCCCGGAAGGCAGAGGCCGAACGTCACGATACCTATGATAAGCGTCGAAACAAGCGCTTCCGATAATTTGTAATTTGCTATAACGAATCCGACCGAAAGTGCGTCGATTGAAGTCGCGATACCTTGTACGAGAAGCATTCCGATGCTTATTTCCGTATCCCGGTCCTGCGCTTCCGGATCGTTCCGGCCGCCCTTTTTAACCGCTTCCACGATCATCTTTATTCCCAGAAACAGAAGAAGCACGAGCGCGACCCACGGCGTGATCTTCTGAAACGCCGAAAAGCGTGCGGCAATCGTTGACACACAGATCCAGCCTGTCATAGGCATCAAAAACTGGAACAGGCCGAACACGCCAGCTATACAGAACCGTTTTGCAGGGCGCATATGAGGCTCTTTGAGGCCGTTGGCAACGGAAACGGAGAAAGCGTCCATTGCCAGCCCTGCTCCGAGAAGGATACTGTTAAAAACCAATAAAACCCAGACGTTCATTGTCAAAAACTGCGAATAATTTATTAAATATGACTCAGATCATATCGGGATGAGCTGCCTTGTACGAGGCCAGCAGTGCATCCGCCTTTGAGAGAAGCAGCTCTTCATCGGCGCGGCTGCGGACCGTTGCCCCGCTCGCACACGCGTGACCGCCTCCTCCGAACTCCGCCGCCAGAGCCTGCACTTCCACAAAGCGCGAACGGAGCCTTACCCTCACGGAATCATCATCGTTTTCAATAAACGCGATCCATATCAGACTGCCTTTGATATTCTCCATTAGAGAAACGGTATTTGAAGCATCTTCCAGCGATATTCCGCGGCTCTTCCTCAGCCTGCGGCTCACGCGCAGAAACGCCACACCGTGTTCAGTAAGCTTAATTTTTTGCGTCAGATACGCGTCAAATTTAAGTGTTTCTAGCTCTTCCGCTCTCAGCAGCGAAAAAATGCGCTCGTAATCCACTCCCGCGTCAAGCAGCATTCCCGCCAGGCGCATCGTGTTCCCGTCCGTTCCGCGGAATCTGAAGCGCCCGGAATCGGTCACCATACCGGTATACAGACACTCGGCGGCCTTTTTAGTGAGCGTAAGTTCATCCCTGAACGTGTAATAAAATTCTGCGATCATCTCGCACACGGACGAACGCTCCTCCTCGACCCAGCTGATATTTCCGTACGACGCGTCAAAAATGTGGTGATCGATCTTAATGATCTCGGCTGCAAGGCTCACGCGCGGGTTGGATATGCGGTCAAAGCTCCCGGAGTCAAGCACGATCACGAGCGCGTTTTTGTAATCCGCGTCTTCCGGTTTTGGTCCCTCGTCGCCGAGGAAGGAGAGGTACTCCGAGTAGTCGGTGTTGTCAAGAAACACGCGTTTTTCCGGATACGTTTCTCTTATAATTTCCGCGAGACCCAGTGTCGACCCCGTAGCGTCACCGTCGGGCCTTTTATGCCTGCTGATGATGACCGTGCCGTATTCGCGTATCTTCGAAAGGATCTGAAATTTTATATCGTAATTAGCGTCGTTCGTATCTTTCATGATCATTATTCCTTCGCTGTAAGCTTTTTAAGTTCGCTGAGCATCTCCATTGCCTGCGCTCGATCCTTCACGTCAGCGCCGGACGCCTTCTTATGACCGCCCCCGCCGAACATCACCGCCACCGGATTGATATTGTACCGGCTGGAACGCAGCTCGCAAAGCACCTTATCGCCATCCTCGGTGAAATTGACCCATATATCCACGCCCCTGATGTCAGCCATGACGTTCACCATACCGCGCGAAACGGATGCGGGATCAGTCACTCCCATTGCGGCAAGCTCTTCTGCTGTCGTGTATATGTATGCTACCGGGCTATTATCGAAGATCTGAATTTTATTGATAAACAGGGACTGCCTCTTAAGCGATTCAAGGTCGCGCGCATAAAGGTCAAGGTAGATTCTATCCGGATCGGCACCTGCGTCAATGAGCATTGCCGCGAGCTTCAGCGTGCGCGACGTCGTCGAATCGTACCTGAACCGCCCTGAATCCGTCACGATACCAGTAAAAATCGCGTTCGCGGCTTTCCGGCTGATTTTCATCGACTGCTCTTCGGCGAAGAACGCGATCATTCCCGCCGCGCTCTCGAACGACGTGTCGATAACTTCCGCGTCGGTAAATTTGCCGCAATATATGTGGTGGTCGATTCTGGCGGTCGCGGCGGCTTTTACGAATCTTTTATCCGAAACGAGCTCTTCGGTAGGGCAGTCAAGCAGTATCGCAAGCGCGCCGTTGTATTTAGCGTCGTCAATTTCATCCATCTGCGCTCCGTCCATGAACGCATACCGTCCCGCCGCGTCACCGACGGTATAAACGGTCTTCTGCGGGTAATTCGTTCTTATAAGTTCGGCAAGGCCGATCTGACTTCCGAGCGCGTCTCCGTCCGGGTGCGAGTGCCTGTGGATGATCACGGTTCCGTATTCTTTTATGAGGGCTGCAATCTGTTCGAACATTTTATTTCTCCGTTTTCGCGTTCAGCGCTTGCCCGCGCCGGTCGCACGTTTTTCTGCCGTTACTTTACCATAAAGCCACGCGCAATTCAATAATCGCCCGCCTTTTTTTCGAAAGGCTCTTTTCCCGGCCCCGTACTTTATTGCACAATCCCGCGCTATGCTGTATAATAAAAAGCGGAGAAAACGTTGACGCGCGGGCGGCATAAAAAGGCGCCGCGGCGGGTTGTACGGATATAAAAAGGAGAAACGTATATGAACGTTAAAAAGAGAAAAGCACCCGGCAGAAGAATCAGAGCGATCAGCGGGACGATCGCAGTCATTCTGGCAATGGTAATGCTTGCCGCGCCCGGATGCAATAACCAGGGAGAAAACGGAAATACCGTAATAGTACCCACCGACGTTGTCACCGACGCACTCGCCACGGACAAAACCGATTCGAATATTGACGTCACCCCGTCAGTTACGGACGAACCGACGCAGGAGGCCACCGACGAGCCAGTAATCACCGACGAGCCTGTAATCACCGGCGAGCCGGTCAATACCGACGAGCCCGCCGTGACCGAAACGGCTGAGATCCAGCCGACTGAAACTGCCCCGGTAACAGAGGAGCCCGCTACGCAGGGAACTAACGTGCCGGATCCCACGCCTAACGCGACGCCGGAAGTCACTCCTACAATTGCTCCCACTCCTACCGTGAACGTTACGGCCACTCCTACGCCCGCACCCACTCCCACGAAGAAGCCCGACCCGACTCCCACCAAAACGCCGGAGCCCACTCCCACAGCCGCTCCTCCGTCATACGACGAGCCGAACAACATCTTCCGCAGCTGGGACGATAACACGATCAACGCGTTCAAGACGACCACCGGAAAACAGACGACTATCGCGCTCACATCCGAAGGCGTACAGTTCACTTGGACCAATAACGGCGCAGCGGATCCGTTCGTCTACCTCGATATATCCAAATATGTAAGCCTGACAGGTAAGACCCCGCTTGCAGGAGAAGAAGGTTCGTACCTCGTATTTAAAGTTAAAGCAGATAAATGCGACGGAGATATTGAAATATTCACGCAGAAACCTGCCGCAGGTGATTCGGGCAGAGGTACTTATACTTCGGATAATACTTGGCACTATGCGATCGTAGATATGACTGCTACGACGCTCATCGATCCCGATACGCTCACGAAGCTCCGCATCGACTGGAGCGGAATAGGCACAAAAGACGGCGGAAGGCTGATCCTTTCGGAAGTCGGCTTCTATCAGAGCTATACGGAGGCAATGAATATCGTTCTGAACGCGGAAGGTCTGGGTCAATATTCGCTCAAAGATTCGTCTGATCTCACGGACAACGACCCTCTTGCGAATAAAGTATTGACCGCGCCGAATGAAGATTCAAGCGTTAAACTCTGGTTTGAACTGACCACCGAGCGCGTGCTTAGGACCGACACAAAGGCCGGAAAACGCACCGGTTACACGATCCGGATGGCAAAAAACGAAACGGAAAACGCACAGTTTATTGTCGCGCCCGGCAAGGCAATGAAGATCAGAGTGGAAGTTGACGAATTCAGCGACGGAAAAGGAAACACCGTCCCGTTCGAACTCGCGTACGAATATTATCACAATATAAAGGGTAATTTCACGCCTGACGCGCTGATACCGTACACCGGAGCAGTTGACGTTGCCGCGAACAATTCCCAGGGCTTCATAATCCGCGTGACAACGGCGCCGGAGACCAAAACGGGTACGTATAATTCGGTCGTTCACATCTTTGACGACGCCACCGGAAAAGAAGTCAAGCGTGCCGCTGTAGCCGTAAAAGTCTGGAACTTCGCTCTGACGGACGAGACCGAGCTGCGCACCGCGTTCGCTCTGTGGCCGCAGTACATTTACGATTCGTACAATCACGATAAATACCCTGTGGATTATCTCGTTGAGCAGGATATCGAGGGCATCTACTACGATTTCTTCCTGAAATACAGGATCAACATAATGGATATGCCTCACGGGATCACGTCTGGTTACGGTTCGAACAAGATGAACGATCCGAGGATAAATTCGATCCGCTGGACGAACCTTGATCTTAGCGTGAAGGACGACCTTGACGGTAACTGGCCTGCATGGATGAATAAAGTGTACTACTACCCGGTAGATGAGCCCGGTGGCAGAAATTCAATCAAAAACGATCTGGATAAGCTTATTGACTGTGCGAACCGGATCAGGGCAAACACGCCGGACTTCAGGCTCGTCTGCCCGTTTGAAAGAAACCTTGACCTCGATGAGAACGGTAACAACACAGGTTTTTCGATCGCCGTCACGGATATGATCGGCTATATGGAGCAGGCGGTTAATATCTGGTGCGTTAAGCCCGACGCATTCACTCCCAGAGAGCTGAAATCTGTCGTTAAAGGCGTGAGCTTCCTCCAGAGCGTGTACCAGGATGAAAAATACGGCACGTTCACCGAAAGAATGGCTAAATTCGTTGCCGAAGGCGATGAACTTTGGGAATATATTGCCATCAACCCTGTGAAGCCGTACGTGAACTGGCAGCTTATTTCCGACGGCACCGAGACGATCACGACGATGTGGCAGCTTAAGCAGAACAACGTAACGGGACTGCTCTACTGGGCAGTTGACTACTGGAAAGTGAATTACTGGGGCAAGGATCCGTGGGCCGCTAATCAGTACGGCGACGGTTTCCTGGTGTACAGCGGCTACTCGTTCGATATGCTTGAACCGATCCCGAGCACGAGGCTCGAATCGATCCGCGACGGTATCGAAGATTACCAGATGCTTTGCATGCTTGAGGACAAGCTCGGTACAGAGGCGGTCAATGACCTGATCACCCGTATCACCACGAGCGTTGTCACCTACACGCGCGATGACGATCTGATCCACGCTGTACGCGTGCTTCTCGGTGACATGCTTGAGAGCGCTCTTAACTGACGCAGTATAGTTTTTTGAAGTTTCTTTCGGGGGGGACACGGAGATGCAAAGACGGCTTCTGATTTTTATTCTTCTGATAACTGCGGCGGGAATTCTCGCCGGCTGCGTTTCCGTGCCCGCGTCCCCGGGGGAGCAGACGCCTGAGCAAACCGATGACCCGTTTTCGTCCGGCAGATGGAGAGGTAAAAAGATCGCCGTGCTGGGCGACAGCATAACCGAGCTGGGCGGATTTCAGCCGCACCTCGAAAGACTGCTCGGAGCAGAGATATTGTCGTACGGGATCTCCGGAACGACGATCTCGGGGTCTTTCGATATGGCCTTCGCGAATCGCGTAACGAAGATAGATAAGAGCGTTGACCTGATCGTCGTATTTGGGGGCACAAATGACTTTGGTGCCGATCTTGCGCTGGGGGACAGGGATAGTACCAGGATAACGTTTACGACGTTTTACGGGGCTCTGAGGCTGCTCTGCAAGAGGCTGAAGGAGAAGTACCCTGACGCGCAGTACGTTTTCCTTACTCCTACGCAAAGGACCGTGCCTTCGCTGTCCGGAAGCGGTGATGTGAACGCGCAGGGGGCTACTCTGGAGGACTATGCGGAGGCGATCAAATTCGTGTGCGCAGAGGCGGATATTCCGGTGCTCGATCTGTACCACCAGAGCGCGATAACGCAAAAGACCGCCGCTCAATATCTTTACGACGGTCTTCATCCCAACGCAGCCGGTTTCGAGGTGCTGGGCGAAGAGATAGCCACGTTCCTCGCAAAGATGGACTGAAAAACTGATAATAAAAAGAACCGGCTTCCGCACCGCTTTGGCGCGGGAGCCGGTTCTTTTTATTGTACTTTATTTTGACATTATCGCGTCAGCCGCGTCTTACTTTATCTGCTTAACGCCTACGTTTGCCTTCATTCCGTTGATGTCGAGCTCTTTAACGAAAGCGCCTTCCTCGATAGCATCCGCATCGCCGGGTACGGCAATGAGCGCGTCGGAGAGCGTGTCGCCGCACACGGAAGCAGCGTTGCGCTTAGCAAGCGCGGCAAGCTCTGCATTGTCCGCCACGAACAGCTTGATGTGATCGGTGACTTCGAAATCGGCTTCCTTGCGAAGCGCCTGGACCTTGCTGACAAGCTCGCGGACGTTGCCCGCCTCGATAAGCTCGGGAGTGAGCGTGATGTCAAGCACGACCGCGATCCCGCCTTCTTCCTGCGTGTCGAAGCCCGGCATGCGGGCAATATCGATCAGCAGATCTTCTTCGGTGACAGGTGTGCAAACACCGTCGAGCACGATGTCCATTGACCCCGTTTCTTTAAGCTGCTTCATCGCTTTCGCGGCATCGGCGCCGGTGAGAGAAGCGAGATATTCCTTGACCCTGCCTATATCTTTACCGAATTTGCGTCCGAGCGTTCTGAGCTGCGGCTTGAACGAATACGTAGTGAACGCAGAAGTATCGTCGGTGAATTCGACGCTGCCGACGTTCAGCTCGTCGCGGATGACGTCGGTAAAGTATCCGTCGAGCCTGAGGTCGGATTTCACGAACATGCGCGAAAGAGGCTGGCGGTTCTTGATCGCGGCGTCGTTGCGCGCGCTGCGGCCGAGGACAACGATCTTGAGCACGTGTTCCATCTTGTCTTCGAGATCCGTGTCGATCATCGTTTCGTCTGCTTCGGGGAAGTCGCACAGATGCACGCTTTCGGGAGCGTCGGGCCAGATGTTTTTAACGAGGTTCAGGTAGATGTCTTCGGACATGAATGGCAGCATCGGGGCGCAGAGTTTGATCAGCTGCACCAGCACGGTGTAAAGCGTCATGTAAGCATTGACCTTATCCTGCGGCATTCCTTCGCCCCAGAAGCGGTCGCGGCAGCGGCGCACGTACCAGTTGGAGAGCTCGTCGATGAAGTCCGCGAGCACGCGCGATGTTTCGGTGATGCGGTAGTTCCACAGATTTGTGTCTACTTCCTTCGTCACGGAATTGATGCGCGAAAGGATCCATTTATCCATCACGCTGAGTTTATCGTATTCGAGCTTGTACTGCTTCGGGTCGAAATTATCGATGTTCGCGTAGAGCACGAAGAACGCGTACGTGTTCCAGAGCGTGCCCAGCACCTTGCGCTGACCTTCTACGACGGCTTTATCGTGGAAGCGGTTGGGCAGCCACGGAGCGGAGTTTGAGTAGAAATACCAGCGGATCGCGTCTGCTCCGAACTTTTCAAGAGCATCGAACGGGTCAACGGCGTTGCCTTTTGATTTCGACATTTTCTGCCCGTTTTCGTCCTGCACGAGGCCGAGGACAATTACGTTTTTGTACGGAGCTTTATCGAACAGCAGCGTGGATATAGCCATCAGAGAGTAGAACCAGCCGCGCGTCTGATCGACAGCTTCGCTGATGAAATCGGCGGGGAAGTTATCCTCGAAGATTTCCTTGTTCTCGAAGGGGTAGTGCCACTGTGCGAAAGGCATCGCGCCTGAATCGAACCAGCAGTCGATGACTTCCTTGACCCGCGTCATCGTTCCGCCGCATTTCGGGCAGCGCAGTGTGACCGCGTCGATGTAGGGGCGGTGGAGTTCGATGTTGTCGGGGCAGTTGTCGGAGAGCTCTTTCAGCTCGGCGATCGAACCCACGCAGTGCTTGTGGCCGCAGGCGCATTCCCAAATGTTGAGAGGCGTGCCCCAGTAGCGGTTGCGGCTGATGCCCCAGTCCTGCACGTTTTTAAGCCAGTCTCCGAAGCGCCCCTTTCCGATGCTTTCGGGGATCCAGTTTACCGTTTCGTTGTTAGCGATCAGACGGTCTTTCACTTCCGTCATTTTTATGAACCACGAGTCGCGTGCGTAGTAGATGAGCGGCGTGTCGCAGCGCCAGCAGTGCGGGTAAGAGTGCGTGAATTTAGGCGCTTTAAAGAGGAGCGCGCGGTCGGCAAGGTCTTTCAGGATCAGTTTGTCCGCGTCTTTGCAGAACGTGCCGGGCCATGCGGTCTCCGCCGTCATTTCGCCTTTTCCGTCAACGAGCTGGAGGAAGGGCAGGTCGTATTTGCGGCCTACGTTTGCGTCGTCCTCACCGAACGCAGGCGCGATGTGTACGATCCCCGTGCCGTCCGTGAGCGTTACGTAATCGTCGCATGTGACGTAGTATGCCTTTTTATCGAGCGCTTTGAAGTTATAGAGCGGCTCGTATTCCATGCCTTCGAGATCGGCGCCGGTGCAGCGCTCAATGATCTCGTGCTCGCCGTCGATATTAGTCGCTACGAGTTCTTCGGCGAGGATGTAGCTTTCGTCACCGACAGCGACGCGGACGTATTTGTAGTTTTTGTTTACGCAGAGGGCAACGTTCGACGGCAGCGTCCAGGGAGTCGTCGTCCAGACGAGGAAGTAGACGTTGTCCGTGCCTTTCACGCGCATCTTTACGGTAGCGGAACGCTCGGTGACGTCCTTGTAACCCTGCGCGACCTCGTGGCTGGAGAGAGGCGTTCCGCAGCGGGGGCAATACGGCACGATCTTGAAGCCCTTGTACAGAAGCCCTTTGTCCCATATATTTTTAAGCGCCCACCATTCGGACTCGATGAACGTGTTCTCGTACGTTACGTACGGATCGACCATATCTGCCCAGAAACCTACGGTGCCGGAGAAATCTTCCCACATGCCCTTGTATTTCCAGACGCTCTCTTTGCATTCTTTTATGAACGGCTCAAGACCGTACTGCTCGATCTGCTCTTTACCGTTGATCCCGAGCTTTTTCTCCACTTCGAGTTCTACCGGAAGGCCGTGCGTATCCCAGCCTGCTTTGCGCAGCACTTTGAAGCCCTTCATCGTGCGGTAGCGGGGGATCATATCTTTTATTACGCGCGTAAGCACGTGGCCGATATGCGGCTTTCCGTTCGCCGTCGGAGGTCCGTCGTAGAACGTGTACGTCTCTCCTTTAGCGCGGTGGTCAATGCTCTTGCGGAAGATGTCGTTGTCCTTCCAGTACTGTTCGACTTTTTTCTCGCGGTCAACGAATCGCAGGTCGGTTGATACTTTGTTGTACATTATGCTGCCCCTTTCGTGCGGCGTATGGTCCGTTTGCGTATCATCTGCGCCCGGTATTTTACGGCGCCCATAATACCCGGTAATAATACCGCAAATGCGCTGTCAAGTCAATTAAAAAAGAGTTTCTCATCCAATTAATAAAGCGTTTTTCTCATCATGATGCAAAAAAACCGGACCCGAAGGCCCGGCTTTTAAAACTTTGTTTTGCTTAGTCTTTCAGAATCAGAAAACTCTCTTCTTCATGAAGACGACAGCTGCGCCCATAGCAAGGACAGCGATAACTGCGAGCATGATAACTGTAGCATCGCCGGTCTGAGGCTGAGGCTCTTCGGTGAGAGGCGCTTTGTAGTTAACGTAAACGTCACGGTCCTTACCGCTTTCCATTCTGTTAAGGATAACTACGTCGCCATTCTCAAGTTCAGCAACTACCTGGATCTTATGGGTCTGGCCATCCTGAAGTCCGGTAACGTCAACAACAACAGTGTATCTGGACTCGCCGCCTGCATCGATAACATCCTGCCCTGCAGCAACTGCGAAGTCACCGTAAACGGGCTCGCCGTCATCGATCATGTAGCCATAGCTCCTGATCTTGGAGGTGGCATTTCCGAACCAGCCGTGAAGGGCGATGGTCTGGATGCTTCCGTCAGAACCGTCGACAAGCTTTTTAGCAGCGATAACAGCATCATTGCCGTTTGCGATTTCCTCGCCGTTGACAAGGATCTGGTCGTAGGAAAGTTTGTCGCCGCTTTCGGAAGAGAAGTCACGAGGCTCGTCTTCGCCGGTAGCGGGAGCTTCGCTATCCTCAGGATTTACAGCATAGAAATCAGCTATTCCGTCTTCACCGATTACATAGAAGTTGAACGGATCAACGTTGAATTCGAATTTGGACGCGTCCGGATTACCTGCGTTCATCTTAGGAAGTACAAGGTAAGGAGTCATAGTGACGTCATCACCCTGACCGTTCATTTTACCAACCAGCTCTTCTGTGTTGTTGGTAAGCGTGAACTTAGCGATGTACGTTCCGGCTTCAAGCGGCTCATCGAAAGTAATAGCAAGAGCAGGATTGTTATCGCCCTGGCCCTGGATATCATAGGCAGATTTTACCGGATTGCCGGCAAGCGTCTTTTCGGTGTTCGTATCAAACTTGAAGAGTTCAACACTGTACTTTGCAAAAGGTCCGTTGGGAACGTTTGCGTTGGATGCCCAGTAGATCGGAAGACCGAAGCCTTTGAATCCGCCAGCAGTGGTGAATTTAACCGTTGCATAGTTATTTTCGCCCTGTACCCATACGCCGATGTTGTTGTCCGCGCCGCCGATAGCCTTGTTGGAATAGGTTACCGCGATGGGAGCATCGTCAACGATGCTTGCGCCTGTGAAAGCGTTAGCGTCAGCTTCGTTGTCGAAGAACGCGATCCACGCGATGTCAATAGCCCAGTTGGATCCGGAACCGTTCATCATATCGAAACGAGCAATGGATCCGCTCCATAACGTAGCCATACTGTCAGGGAAGGGAGTCTCGAGATTGCATACGAGGTTATGCCATGCGCCGTCGGCAACAACGCCTGTGTTCTGAGAATGAGGCTCGGCAATCTGAAGATAAAAGTCGATGGAAGCAACTGCGGTACTGCTGGTCCTGTATTTAACAACAGCATATTTGTTATCAGCACCTACTTCGAGGGGCGTAATAAACTTAAGCCAGGGGTCAGCGTTTCCGGCAACATCAAAGTTAACGAATCTGACTCCGTCTTCCTCTTTCAGCGTTGCAACGACGGAAGCGACAGATTTGTCCAGATCATCAAAGAGATCCGAAGCTTTCTCAACCACTTTCGGCTCGGCTTCCGCAAACGCGGTAAGCGTGCAGAGTGACAGAACCATAACTACCGCTAAAACGATTGTGATGATTTTTTTCATGTTTTTTCTCCTTTTTTTAGATATCGTGAGTAACACAATGCGTATTACCCAATCACTTAAGATTATAACACCTTTCCAAAAGGATTGCAATCCTTTAATTGTC